>CADEEU010000151.1 GCA_902826385.1 uncultured Acidobacteriota bacterium
GCAGTCTTGACGGTATTTCCGAACGGCGGACGCCTCAGGACGTACTCGGCTCCGTCCACGGTGATCAAATATGTAAGATTAGAGCTGCCCGCCGGAAACTGACTTATCTCTATAACGCCTAACGCACCAGTTTGCCGTTTTAGATATTCCGAAAGCCGTCGGTCGTCGAGCTCTTCACCGTTTCGAACGGCGGTCGTTTCGGAGTTCATAGGCGGCAAATAACCTTACGGGTAATGATCAGAGAGCGTCATGCCGCCGGTAGAGCGTCCATTCTATCTCGAGGTGATAATTCGGCCGATTCGGACTATTCCAAATGAAATACTTCCAGCTTTCGCGAGCAAATCTTGCATCGACGAAAGAAAAATCATGCAGGTCACGATAGCCGATTACCTTTATCTTCGCAAAGTTTCCTTCAGTGGTTTTCATCGCCAATACCGCTCCCGGTGTTAGCAGCGTGTTTCGGATGGGCCGCTTCGCAAACTCCGCGCCGAAAAGATCGTCGACGTCAACCAGTTCATAATTTTTGTCCTTGATAACCGCCATCGAAGTCCTGAACTTCGGAACCAGAAACTGGTCCACCTTGTTTACCTGCTGCCACCATACGTCAAGGTTGGGCGACGGTCCCTGAGAATTCGTTTCAATGTCCCAGGTCCACGTACCCATGATCACGGTCTGACCGGTTTCTACAGATGTGAAGGAAGACGGATCGGCTTCCTGTTTCTGCGCACCGACGTTCACAACGAACGACAGGGCGATCAAAAACGTTGATGACAGGAACGCAATCATCGATTTGGATCTTTGAAAATAAGGAAAGTGATTCATCTTGATCTCTTTACACAGTTGCGCGGTGCTCTTGTTGCAAAAGCTGCGGCATCACGTCAAAAGTCATTTTTTCGAAACCGCCAGGGGTTTGCCTTCCTCCAAAACTTTCTCGATCATTTCCTCGAGATTGGCTGCTTCCTCTGATCCGGAACCGATGCCGATGTATCGAACAACCCCTCCGCGGTCGAGCAGGACCGTGGCAGGAATTCCTCTTATTCCGTACTTCATGCTCCATTCGTTCGAGCCGGTGATGGCGATCGCGTAGGGCAGCTTATGTTTCTGCTTAAACTCGCTAAGCACGTCCAGTTCCTGAAGCGGCGTCATTTTTTTGCCGTCCTGCTGACCGTAGTACTGCGTTATTCCGATCAGGACAAAGTCGCCGGTGCCGTATTTCTTATGCCACGAGCGAAGGCGCGGAAAAGTTGCGATACACGGCCCGCACCACGTCGCCCAAAAATCGAGCAGGACGACCTTGCCGCGAAGCTCCGCCAGCGTTCCGGCCTCCGGTCCGACCCACTCCTTAAAAATGATCTCCGGAGCAGGATCGGCCGAGGCGTAAGATTCGACCTTTTGCATCAGCTTCTTTTCGGAAAAGCCGCTGCCTTCGACGAAGCTCATCACCTTTGTGTAAAGTTCCGCTGACGGAATGGCGAAGGATTCGGCACGTGCTTCCGCAAGGATGCTGAGGGCGCGGTCGCTATTCTTGCTTTTACGGTACGCCATCGCCAGAACTTCGACCAGGTTCATAAAGACCTGTTCGCGAGCGCGTTTCTCGGCCAGCGTTTTTGCCTTTGTTCCCTTGAGAAGATTGAAAGCTTCCTGAGCATGGTTGACCGCCGGCTCGAATTCGCCGCTTTTGTAATAGCCTAACGCAAGGTGGTCCTGCAAAGCAGGCTGCTGCGTAGGTATCATCGGCGAACCTGTCCTCCACTGTTGGAAGGCCGCCTCAGCGTCCGGCATCTGCTTTCTCCGCGAAGCGATCACGACGATGATCCCTCTGGCCGACTGGATCAGGTCGCCTTTCGTGTCCGGTGGAAATTCAGTCAGCAGCTTTTTCATTGATTCGAGCTGCTTGAGATCGTTCCCGGCCGTGCCGTGCAGACGGCCAAGATAATAGTGGTCGGTCTTCGCCAGGTCGCTGCGTGCTGCGATCTCGGCCGCATATTTTGCCGCGAGCTTTTTCTTTTCTTCCTCAATATCTTCACGAACTTCCGGCGTCACCCGCTTACCGGCACTCATCATTTCCTTGGACCTTGCCGCTGAGTAGTTTTCGATTTCTGTAAAGAGTTCGAGAACGGGACGTCCCTGGGCAGCCGCGTCCGACGCGGCAATCAAGACAATTGCTGCCAGAGTGGCAAGAAGAGCAAGAAACGATAGTTTGTTCGTGAGCGGCATTCGTACCTCCAGGATGAAGCGATATTTTACATCATGACGATACAAGTCATAGGTTTTTGCAAAAAATTACGAAATTCGGTGCTGGTTCTTCCTTAGCTCTTTTCTTTGAGACCTTTGATAAATCAGCGTGACGCGTTTGTTTATGTTATTTTGTGACCATGAATTTCGCCCAAAGTCAGAAAGCCCTTGAGTTTTCCGAACGTGTCGAAGCGTTCATGTCGGCAAACATTTACCCCAACGAACAGCGTTATCGTGATGAAATCGAAGAAGGCGATCGATGGCAGCCGATTGAGTTGATTGAGGAGCTGAAATCGAAGGCCAAGGCCGAGGGCCTTTGGAATCTTTTCCTGCCGGATGTTTCCGGCCTCTCCAATTTCGAATACGCACCGCTGGCCGAGATCATGGGCCGCGTTACCTGGGCTTCGGAAGTGTTTAACTGCTCGGCACCCGATACGGGCAACATGGAAGTGCTGCATCTTTACGGCACGGATGCGCAAAAAGACGAGTGGCTGCGGCCGCTGCTCGATGGAGAAATTCGGTCGTGTTTTGCGATGACAGAGCCGGATGTTGCGTCGAGCGATGCGACGAATATTTGCGCTTCGATAAAGGCGGATGGCGACGATTACATTTTGAACGGCCGTAAGTGGTGGTCGACCGGTGCGGGCGATGCCAGGTGTAAACTTTCCATCTTTATGGGAAAGACCGAAGAAAACGCGCCGAAGCATTTGCAGCAGTCGATGATTCTCGTGCCGATGGCAGCCGACGGCGTAAAGGTCGAGCGCATTCTGAACGTTTTTGGTTTCGACGATGCTCCAAATGGACACGCAGAGGTTTCGTATACAAATGTACGTGTGCCGAAAACGAACCTTCTGCTCGGGATCGGCCGCGGGTTCGAGATCGCGCAAGGGCGCCTCGGACCCGGACGTGTTCACCATTGCATGCGGCTTATCGGGACGGCCGAGCGTTCGCTTGAAATGATGTGCGAGCGTGCCCGATCGCGCGTCGCATTCGGCAAACCGGTCGCCGAGCAGGGCGTCATTCGCCAGTGGATCGCCGAAGCCCGCCTCGCCATCGACCAGGCCCGCCTGCTCGTCCTTAACGCTGCATGGAAAATGGACACCGCCGGCAACAAGGCCGCCCGTAAAGAGATCGCGATGATCAAGGCCGTCGTTCCGCAAATGGCTCTAAACATCATCGACCGCGCCATCCAAACCCACGGCGGCGGCGGCGTTTCGCAGGACTTTCCGCTTACCCAATTCTGGATCTACGCCCGCAGCCTACGGCTTGCCGACGGACCGGATGAAGTGCATCTTGAATCGGTTGCAAAGATGGAACTAAGTCAGAACCGCCTGCGGTAGCGGGCGGGGCTCTCGACGCTGGATGAAAACCCCACCCGCTACCGCAGGTGGTACCGATTCCCAGCGTTATCATCGGTCATCCTGACCCAATTCCACTCACCTTTTGTTCAACATGATAAATAACTGTTGACAGATGTTTATCATTAGAGTACTTTATTTGAGTACGGCTCGAACGGGCCGTGTCCCTTCGCCACCCGATGCGAAAAAGTTTTCTAACAAACTACAACCTGAACAGCCTTTCTTGATTTTAAGAGAAGGCTGTATTCTCTCGAACGAAGCGGGCGCTTTGGCGCTGTATTCACTAGCCCTGTCAGCAAGATGACCTGTCTCAAGACTCAGCAAGTTCAATAAGAGGTGGCACAAAATACCTTCCCGGAGCCAAGCCCCGCCTCGTTTCGTTCCAACTAGAAAACTCAAATACACACAAGAAGATACTCGGCGTGAGAACGCCAATATAGGAGTGAGAAAATAATGCTGTTCGGTAAAAAGAAAAGCGTTGCCGGTTTAGATATCGGTTCCAGTTCGGTCAAAATGGTCGAGCTTGACGGCAAGTCGAACCAGTTAAGTTTGGTCGCCCTTGGTTCACAGAACCTGCCGGATGACACGATCATCGATGGCCAGATAATGGAGCTTACCGTCGTTTCCGATGTAATCCAGAACGTTTGCAGCAACTTTCAGGTCAAGGCCGACCAGGTTGTTACGGGCGTAAGCGGACACTCGGTGATCATCAAGAACATCGTGCTGCCGCCGATGAGCCAGGACGAATTGGAAGAATCGATCGACTGGCACGCCGAAGAGCACATTCCTTACGATCTTGCCGACGTCAGCCTGGATTACCAGGTGACCAACTCGACGTCCGATTCGACGAGCGTACTGATCGCCGCCTGCAAGCGTGAAAGGATCGACAACGTACGCCAGGCCGTGCAGCTTGCCGGTAAAGAGCCGTTCGTTATCGATGTTGATACGTTCGCCCTGCAAAACTGCTACGAATTCAACTATCAGCCGGACGATTCACAGGTCGTTACGCTGCTGAACATCGGTGCCTCGACGATGAACATAAACATCATCAAGGGCACGCGTTCGCTGTTTACAAGAGACATTACAGTCGGCGGAAGCCAGTTTACCGACGTGCTGCAGAGAAATCTGGGCTTGAGCTTCCAGCAGGCCGAAGCCTTGAAGCGCGGCGTCAACAACGCCGTCGAGGGTCTCGAAGAAAAATCGATCGAGCCGTTGATGAACAACGTGACCGAGATCGTCGCGATGGAGATCCAGAAGACCTTCGATTTCTACCGTGCAACCACGGAAGACAATCACACGGTCGTTCAGAAGATCCTTATCTCGGGCGGCGGTTCCAAGCTTCAGGGCCTGGCCCATGATCTTTCGGTCCGCCTTGAATTGCCGGTCGAGGTCATGGACCCGTTCCGCAATATCAAAGTCGATTCTCGCAAGTTCGATCCTGACTACATGAGCGAAATCATGCCCGAAATGGCCGTAGCTGTTGGGCTGGCAATGAGGGGAGTTTACTAAAATGATTAAGATCAACCTACTTAACTCGGTAACTGAACGACAAGGCGGAGCCGTTGTCGCCGTCGACAAAAAGGTCGGCAGCGCGACATCGCGTCTTCTGGTGATGTCGCTCGCCGTAGGCTTTCTTCTCGCGGCCGTCGTCGGCTGGGACATTATCAGCACCCAAATGGCAAAGGCCGAGGCCGAACGCCAGCTTGAGGAGCAAAAACAGATCGAGAAAGAGCTCGAGGTCGTGATCAAGGAGCAGAAAGAGCTCGAAGAAAAGATCGCGGCGATCGACGCCAGGATCGACGCCATCAAGACGCTTCGCTCTGAGCAGGCCGGACCGCTTGCGGTTCTCGAAGCAATGCGTGAACGCATAGCCATGGTCCCCGGACTTTACCTGCAAAGTGTTGAAGAAAAAGAAGGCAAGGTAACGATCAAGGGAAATTCGCCGGATGAATCCGCGGTGACCCAGTTCGGACGCAGCCTGGAATTTTCTAACGGCTTGTTCTCGAATCTAAGTATCGAGACGCAGCGGCAGGAAGTCCAAAACCAGCAGGCAAAGCCGAGTACCGCTACCGGAGAGGTAGCTAAGGTACAAGTTGTAAACTTTACGATCACAACTTCTTACACGCCTTCGAAGGCCGCCGGAGCTCCAGGTACGGAACCGACGACTGCTTCTGCAACAGCCCCGGCTCCTGCAGCAGCCCCCGCCGCACCGCCCGTCCAGGTCGCAAAAAACTAGCCGATAAACACTCAAAGATCGTTCCCATCTCACGAAAAGAAGGAAACTACAATGTTAGAGAAATTCAAAAACCTTAAGTGGTACTACCAGCTTATCATCCTGGTCTCGATAGCGAGCTTGCTCTATTACTTCGGCGTTTACTACATGGTGACGAGCGCAACTCGTGCCGAAACGCAGGAGTTGACCGACAAGGTGTCGCAGCTCAGGGCCAAGAACGAAGCGGCCCGCATCGCGACCCAGCGCATCAACGAATTCCGTGCCCTTTATGCAAGTAAAGCGACGGAATACGAAGAGCTAAAGGTCCTTTTGCCCGAACAGCGTGAGATCACGAACGTTCTTCAGGGCCTGCAGGACAATGCTCGCGATTCGCGAATGATAGTTCAGCGTTTTTCGCCAAAGGACGACGTTCAGCAGAACATGGTGACCGCCAAGGCAGTTGAGATCGAGGTCGATAGCAACTTTACGAATCTGCGTGCCTTCTTCGACAAGATGGCGAAACTTCCCCGCATAGTTTCCATCTCGGATTTCCGGATCAATCAGCTCGACAAACAATCGCCGGACAAGACCGTACACGCGATGTTTGTTTTGAAAGCCTACTACGCCGACCCCGAAGCACTTAACAAACCTGCCGGCAAGCCCTGCGCACCGGGAGCACAGTCGACGCCTGCCGCACCTTGCACGCCTCCGGGACAGCCCGGAGCAGCCAAACCCGCCGCACCTGCACCTGCACCCGCCGCACCGGCACCTGCCGCAAAATGATCTTACGCCACGCATAAGAGAGAAAAAGCAATGATCAACACATTAAACCTCAAAAGATTTCTGACCACGAGCGCGGCTGTAGCCGGAGCGATCTTGTTCGCGGGTCAGCTGAATGACGCCAACGGTCAGAACCGCGATCCGTTCCAGAAACCGGGTTGGGCCATTACTCGTGAAAACAGAGGCCAGGGCGGTGGCGGAGTTAAAAAATCATCGCCGACAAATCCGCTTCAGGCAATGGTCCCGTCTATCGAGCAGCGTATTGAATTCTTCAAACGGCTTCGCGAAACGGCTGCTATGAACGGCCAGCCGCTGCCAAAGGTAACCAGCGTTCTGACGCTGAATGAAATGGCCGTCACGGGCATCTTCAAAACACCCCGCGGTTACGCCGCAATGGTCGAGGCAGTGCCGATCAAGCTTTCGTACACCATCTATCCCGGCGAGAAGTTCTTCGACGGTCAGCTGGTTGCGGTCGAGGAAAACCGTCTGGTCTTCCGAAAAGTGACCAAGATGGGCAAGAACAAGTTCGTAGCGTCGGTCGAAAACAAGACCTTGCGCAAGTACAGTGTCGATCAGGAGATTCAGGGCACCGCCCCGGCACAGGCCGACGGCAAACCGCCCGAGACTGTCGCAACCTATCAGCCGCCGGCACCCGCCGCGGATGAAAATGCCGCGAAAGCAGCACCCGCGCCGGTTGTCTCGCCGCTTGACGAAATGAACAGCCAGGTTCCGGAATCGGACACCAAAAAAGCGGCCGCGAAAAACGGCAAAAAGCCTGTAAAGGTCGCTAAGAACAAATAAACTTCCAGCCAGATTTTCTTCAGACGGCCGTCCTGAAAGCGCGGCCGCACAGAAAAAATACGCAGTAACTTCACTTAAACGCCATCGCCCAAAACCTTTTAAGGAAACGATGGATCTTCTAACGGAGGAAACATGACTTCTCTTCAATTTTTCAGCGGTATCGGCAAGAAAGCGGTTATCGCTACTATGATCATCAGCACCCTTGTGCTTGCGGTTGCGGCCCAGCGAGTTGAGTCGCAGCAGCAGGGACGCCGCTACGGTGACCCCGGATTTCGCGGCGAACCGATCAACCTGAACGTCGTTAACGCAGACGTTCGCGACATTCTCAACTACATTACCGAGCAGTACGGGATAAATTTTGTCCTCGACAAGTCGGTTGCCAAGATTCCTGTGACGGTAAACGTCAGCGACGTTCCGTGGAACATCGCACTCGACTCGATCATGCGGTCGCAGGAGCTGGGCATTCAGGTCAACGGCACGATCCTTCGTGTCGCCGACCAGAAAACCCTTGCTTCGGAAGGCGAAATCTTTCGCGCACAGCAGAACAATCAGCTCGATTCGTCGCCGCTCGTCACCGAATTCATTCGACTTAACTATGCTCGTGCAAAAGACGGCTTGTTAAAAGGCAACGCCACGACCGGCACGGCCTCTGCAGGTACAGGTACGGGAGCTTTTTACCCCGACGCCCGCTCCGCCGCATCTGGTTCGAACAGCCAGATATTCGATGCATCCGGAGCATCAGGCAACTCATCCGACGGCATATTGCCGATCATCCGCCGCCGCCTGTCGCGTCGCGGATCGATCGAAGTCGACGGACGCAGCAATTCTCTTATCATCACCGACGTTCGCGAGAACATCGATTCAATTCGCCAGTTGGTCACGATCCTCGACCAGCCCGAACCGCAGGTTGAGATCGAAGCAAGAATCGTCGCCGCAACCCGCACGTTCAGCCGCGACGTCGGTATTCAGCTTTCCGCGATCGTCACCGGCCCGCGTTGCGCTGGTGCCGTGGGCGGCCCCTTGCCGGGAACTTTCGGAGTACCGGGAACACCAGGATTGCCGACGCCGGGAG
>CADEEU010000152.1 GCA_902826385.1 uncultured Acidobacteriota bacterium
CTGGGCCTTGCTGCAGGACCGCCAGTCGCGCCGCGCCACCGGCATGCGGATGCAGCCGGCGCGCTGAGATCGCCTCAGGACGAAGACCACAACGACGACGGGAGACAGACCATGCGCTCGACGATGATGGACGTGCCGCTCTCACTGAATCACCTGCTCGACCGGGCCGGGCACATCTTCGGCGGCGGCACCATCGTCTCGCGCCTGCCGGACAAGTCGCTGCGCAGCCACAGCTATGCCGCATACCACCGCCGCACGCGTGCGCTGGCCGCCGCGCTCACGGCACTCGGCCTGAAAAAGGGCGAGCGTGTGGCCACGCTGTGCTGGAACCACCACGCCCACCTGGAAGCCTACTTCGGGATTCCGGCGGCGGGCGGCGTGATGCACACCTTGAACCTGCGCCTGGCGCCGGCCGAGATCGGCTGGATCGCCGCCGACGCGAAGGACCGCTTCCTCATCGTCGACGACATCCTGCTGCCGCTGTACCGGCAGTTCGCCGAACTGCACAAGTTCGAGCGCGTCATCGTCTTTCCGTTCTCCGGTGCGCCGGTGCCCGAGGGTTTCGACGACTACGAGCGCCTGCTCGCGCAGGCCGATGCCGACGGCTTCCAGTACGCGCCGCACGACGAGAACGACCCGGTGGCCATGTGCTACACCTCCGGCACGACCGGCCGCCCCAAGGGCGTGGCCTACTCGCACCGCTCGACCATCCTGCACACGCTGGTCGGTTGCCTGGCCGACTTCTGGGGCCTGAAGGGCACCGACGTGCTGATGCCGGTGACGCCGATGTTCCATGCCAACAGCTGGGGCATCCCGTACGCCGCGGTGATGATGGGCGTGAAGCTGGTCTTTCCGGGGCCGCACCTGCACCCGGACGACCTGCTCGACCTGATGCTGGTCGAACCGCCGACGATCTCGCTGGGCGTGCCGACGATCTGGCTCGGGCTCATCCAGGCCTACGAGCGCAGCCTCGTGGAGCAGCCCGGCCGCTGGAAGCTGCCGCAGGGCATGCGTTCGCTGGTGGGCGGCGCGGCGGTGCCCGAGTCGCTGATCCGCGCCTTCGACAAGCACGGCGTGTGGCTGCTGCAGGGCTGGGGCATGACCGAGACCTCGCCGGTGGCCACCGTGTTCTACCCGCGCGCCGAACTCGGTGCGGTCGGGGCCGACGAACGTTATCGCCGTGCCGCGATGGCCGGCGTGCCTGCCTCGAACTTCGCCGGCAGCGGAGCATAGGTCGTCTTTTCAAAACTCACCGTTCGAATCTGGCTGCCGCCGGTCTGATACGGCGGCATTTTGTCCAGCCATTCGCGTTTGCCGTAAACCACGCCGCTGCCCGTAGGGCCGAACATTTTATGGCCCGAAAAGACAAAGAAATCGGCGTCGATGTCCTGAACATCGACCGGAAAATGCGGCACGCTCTGCGCCGCATCGACGCACACGGGCACGCCGAATTTATGCGCCGTCGCGATCATTTCCTTGACCGGATTTACCGTGCCCAGCGCGTTCGAAACGTGCCCGACGGCGACGATCTTCGTCCGCTCGTTCAACAACTTGTCGAACTCCTCGATGATCAACTCGCCCTTTTCATTCATCGGGATGACACGAAGGACAGCTTTTCGCTCTTCCGCCACGACCTGCCACGGGATGATGTTCGAGTGGTGCTCCATCTGCGAAACGAGTATCTCGTCGCCTTCGTTGATAAACCCGTGGCCGTAAGAATGCGCAACCAGATTGATACCCTCGGTCGTGCCGCGAACGAAGATACAGCAGTTCACATCCGGGGCATTGATAAAGCGTTTCACTTTTTCACGGGCCGCCTCATAAGCGGTCGTCGCGTGTTGCGAAAGATAGTGCACCCCGCGATGAATGTTCGAATGTTCTTCCGCCAAATATTTCGACGTACGGTCGATCACCGCCTGCGGCACCTGCGACGAGGCCGCGTTGTCCAAATAGACCAGCGGCTTTCCGTTCACCGTCTGCGACAGCACCGGAAAATCCTTTCTTACTTTTTCAATGTCCCACGTGCTCATTGTTTTTACAGCCGTCATGATAATTCACTTCCTTTTATCGCTTGGCCGCCGAGACGGCTTTCGACTTTGCCGTTTCAGGTGCCGCGGGCTTTGACCGGGCCTTTTTTTCTTCGCGTTGAATAAATTCCCGCAAAGCGGTCTCAATCGTTGCCGCCCGACGATGTTTTTCTACCGCGATCTCGTCGATCTTTTTCAATAATGATTCTTCAATAATTAACGCTGTTCTAACCCTCATAATTTCTTAACCTTCCAACTTCGTATTTAATCGATTTAAGACAGTGGCATCGAGTTCCTTCTTTATCGATTCGATGCCGATTTTGTTTATGATCTGCTCGGCAAAACCATATGTCAGCAAATTTCTGGCAAGCGATTCCGGCAGCCCTCGTGTCAGCAGATAAAAAAGCTCTTCTCCCTCCAACTGCCCGACCGTCGCCCCGTGCGAGCATTTTACATCGTCGTTAAATATCTCAAGCTGCGGCTTTGTATCGACGCGGGCGTCGTTCGACAGCAGAAGATTCTTGTTCGACTGTTGTGCATCCGTCCCGCTCGCATTTTTACGAACAAAAACCTTGCCGTTAAAAACGCCCCGCGAATGGTCGTTCAACACGCCCTTGTATGTTTGATGCGAAATGCAGTTCGGAACGGTGTGGTCGATTATCGAATGCGTATCGTGATGCTGCGAACCATTCAACATGTACAGTCCATCGACCCAAGCCTCGCCGCCTTCCGCCGTGAATTTTAATTCGATATCATGCCGCGACAGAGCTCCGCCCAGATTGATGTTCGTCGAATTGTAAACTCCGCCGCGTCCGACCTTTACCTCAGTCACGCCGTAATGAAAAGCCTCGGCCGATTCTCTTTGCACCCGGTAATGTGTCAAATTCGCATTGTCTTCAATCACGACCTGCACCGCTGCATTTGTAAAACTTTTCACAGACGATGCGTAGGTTTCTACAATCGTCGCCTTGCTTCCGGCTTCGGCGATCACAATGACATGCGGGAAAATTGCCGACCCTTCATCGGCCGCAAGCGATATCTCGATCGGTTCAGGAATGCTTGTATCCTTTGCGATTCTGACGATCCTGAACTCGCCAAAAGCAAGATTCAGGGCCGTAAATCCGTTGCGACGAAAATTGAACGCTGCCAGAAATTCTCCTGACTTCTCTACCGCTTCGGTCGAGAAGTCAGGACCTATCCGAGTAACCGTCCACTCTTCTTTCCCGATCGCAGCAACGTTCGTGTATTTCCAATCCTCGCTCTTTACCTGCGGAAATCCATTTTCCGCAAAAAACTCATACGCCCGTTCGCCCAGTTCCCGAACCGCCGCGTCTTTCTCCGCCGCAATCACTTTCTTAAAGCTTTCAGCAAACTGCGTTTCCTTAACTGCCATTGATGAAACCATTCCTCTACTCTTTCTTCCCTTGTCTTCCTTCGCGACTTTGCGGGAACTTCTTTCTTCTAAAACAACTTAATTAAACTAAACCTCTCGTCAGCCGTGACGGTGTTCGCCTTGTCCAAAATAAACTCCCTCGCGATCTTCAATTTCGCCTCGTTCTCGGACCTCGGTTTCTGGTCATCGACCAGCGTCGATCTGTCGTAATCGAATAAAAAATCATGCCGCGTCAAAACGTAACTAACGCCCATTTCCTTTGCCTTCGCTCGCAGGTCCGATACGCTTTTCGATTCCCAAACCATCTTTCGTAGCGTCCAGTCTTCGAACAAATAATCCGAGAAAACCGGCCGGTCGATGTGGTAGGTGTCCCGCCGCATATTGATCAGCCAAACTTTCGCATCCGGTGCGGTGGTCGTATTCAACGCTTGATAATACGGGTAATAATCAAGGTTCCGTGTCAAATACTGATCACGCGTCTCACCGCCCAAAACAACGCGAAGAGGTGCCTTTTGCATAAACCACGTCGCGGTCGTCAATACTCCAAATACCGCCGCAAGCGAGATGGAATACTTCGCAGCTATGTAAAGCGGCGTTCGCTTTTCGGCGATCTTCTCGACCGCCGCCGCAATCCCGATTGCCAGCAGCGGCAGGATCGGGATCAGATATCTAAGCTGCTGGCTCGAAAAAAGCCAAAACAAAAATACCGTTCCCGCAACACCGCACCCAATCTTCACCTCGACCGGCAGTTCGAATTTCCAAACAGCAAATATCAGCAACGGCAGCCCGATCAAAAATGTCACACCCAGAACGCCATCGAAATACGCCGGCTGTTCAGGCTGGGCGACGACGGAAACATTCCACGGAGCCAGCAAATAATCCAACGGCGATTTCACAAATCCGCCGTATTGCGAATTCATCGCCTGAAACAAATTCGAACGTTCGACATCCCAACCCGGAGCCTCGCCCGGCCAGATGCTCATATAAAATGGAAACACCGGACTGTCCGTCTGCTGCCACGTCCGCAGATACCACGGCGACGCGATCAACCCCGCAAGCACCAACGCTCCCATGCCGCCGACTAAAATTTGGACCAAACTATCCGGCTCGCTCTCTTTCGCTTTTCGAACCCGAAGCAAAATGATCAACGCAAAAGCGGCGATCACGAAAACCGTGGTCAGCTTCGCCGAAAGTGCCGCACCCAAAAAGATCGCGACGAGGATCAGCCATCCGTTTTCCAGCGTTCGCCACCACCGCGACAACGCATACACCGCCAGCGTTACAAACAACGCCATCGCCACGTCAATATAAGCACTCGCCGCTACGTGATAAACGCTCGGCACCGCCGCCACCATCAGCGCGGCGATCAAAGACCATCGCCGTGAAACGCCTATTTCACGAGCCCACCCGAAAATCGCCGCTAACAAAAGCGGAAAGAATATCCAAATGGTCGCACCGGCCGCAGCCTCCGATGCACGCGGACCCGACAGTCCGCCCAGCAGCATCGCCCACACGACATGCATCTCGTTCCCGAGTGCCAGGTAACTCGCAATGTTCCCTTCAATAAACGCATTGCTGTCCTGTGCAACAAACGCTTTCGGTACCGCGAAATGATAAAGCAGCGTGTCTTTCGCCGTCGGCGGAGCAAGGGCCGCGATCAATGACAGCAACACCGGCACCGCGATCAAAACTAAAACAACCTTGTCAAAAACCGCCGCTCGCTCCGGGACGCGGCTTTCGCCTTTCGCTGCCTTAAGCCTCTTAACACCAATCGCCGCAAAAACAACACCGATGACGATCGCCGCAATCGCGACAGGTTTCGTGTACGCGCCGGCAACGCCGAGAAAAAACCAAACCAGCGACCAGATTGCCGCACCGGTCGCAATCTTGATCGCGAATTCGAGAAGATGCGAATGGTTATCGCTTTTACTCGTCTTAACGAACGAAACCGCAAAGTTCCCCAATCCAAACCACGCTGTCGCTAAACCAGCCGCGACCAGGGCACCCACAACGCTGTCCACGACCCCGCTGCCGCCCAACGGCCCGCCGCCAAGATTTCCGAGCAGTTTCCCAATCTGCCCGACATCCGGTCCGCGATAAGAGAGAAACGCAGTAAGCAGAATCGCTGCCCAAACGCCAAGTGCGATTGCCGGCAAACCTTTCGAGCTTGTATGTTTAGTTTCAGTCGACAAACCAATCCAGCCTATTTACCTTTCGGAACGCCCAAATCCTTGCAAATCTTTGCTAACTCGTCCGGTATCTCACTATGTCCAGGCACAGCCGAGCGCCGATTCTGCTCCGGGTTATGCCACCACGAGTGCCGTCCTCCTTCACGAAGCAACTCACACCCATGAGAGGTCAGATGACGCAGCAGTTCTCTACGCTTCATACTGCAATGGGCATTTCACGAAAATTATCTCCGGCCAAAGCCCTTGCGTCTTGACGGTTCAATTCCAGTGCCTCGACAAGGGTTACTTTCAAGGTGTCGAGTAACTCTTCGCGACTGTGCTCCTGGCAATTGACACCCGGAATTTCTTCGATCCATCCGACCCACCATCCGTCCACTTCTTTAACTATTGCGGTATAAGTCTGCTTCATATCGGTCATCTGCCTGCCGCTCCTTTCACCCAGTCGTAACCTTTCTCTTCCAACTCAAGGGCGAGTTCCTTGCCGCCTTCCTTGACGATCTTTCCGTTCGCCAAAACATGTACGACATCCGGCACGATGAAATTCAACAGTCGCTGATAATGAGTGACGAGAATAATGCCGTTTTCCGAGCTTCGCAGTTTGTTCACGCCCTCGGCGACAATCCGCAGGGCGTCGATATCCAGGCCCGAATCGGTCTCATCCAGGATCGCCAGCTTCGGCTCGAGCACGGCCATCTGCAAAATCTCGTTGCGCTTTTTCTCACCGCCGGAAAAGCCTTCGTTTACCGACCGCTTAAAAAACTGCGGGTCCATATCGACCACCTTCGCCTTTTCTTTCAGGTAATCGTTGAACTCAAGCGGGTCCAATTCTTCCTGCCCGAGGTGCTTCATCTTCTCGTTATACGCCAGCCGCAAAAACTGCGAATTCGAAACGCCCGGCACCTCGACCGGATATTGAAACGCCATAAAGACACCGCCGCGGGCGCGTTCATCCGGTTCGAGTTCGAGCAGATTCTTGCCTTCATAAAGCACCTCGCCCGAGATCACCTCATAGCTCGGATGCCCGGCCAGCACCTTCGACAACGTCGATTTCCCCGACCCATTCGGCCCCATGATCGCGTGAACCTCACCCGTGTTCACCTGCAAATTCAGGCCCTTCAAAATTTCCTTACCGTCGATTCCGGCGTGCAGATCTTTAACTTCCAGTAACATATTTAATCGAATTCCTTTTTCTTCAGGCCCTCACGAATGTTCCCGATTTCCGTTTTCAAGATCGGAAATTCCCTCTGAGTTATATTCCAAATTATCTCGAGATCGACAGCCGCGTAACCATGTATCAAAACGTTTCGGGTTCCAATAATTCTCCTCCACTCGATCTGCGGATTATTCGATCGAAAATCTCTTGTGAGGTTGTTACAGGCTTCCCCGATAATCTCGATATTCCGACTGACCGCATCGATCAATAATTGACTGCCGAGAAATTGCTCGTAGTCCAGTCCAGCAAGATACTCGTCAACTCTATCGATGCACTCAAGAATATGTGTGAGATAGACAGCAGTGTCTTTATTTTTCATACAGAATCTTGAGATCCCTGAAGACGTATTCCTTTAAGTGCGGGCTCAACGCGGCCTCCGTCACCAAATCAACTTTTCTACCAAGTTCGTCTTCGATTTCTAGCGCCGCATCTATCCAGTCGAATCCCTTCGGTTTGGAGAATCGTACCAGCAGATCGATATCGCTGCGCTCATCGGCCTCGCCGCGGGCAAAAGACCCGAACACTGCACAATAAGAAATATCATTGCGTTTGCACACGTCGATAATTTTTTTCTTTTCCGATTCAGCAAGGTTCATGGTTTAGTCAATAATTTTTTCTCCATCTCGATCCCACCCATTCCGTACCATTCTTCCGGCGGGGTTTCTCTCACGACATAAAATCCATTCTTCTCATAAAGGCGTTTCGCACCGGGCAAAACAAACGTCGTGTAGAGGTACAGCTTTTCAAAACCCATTTCGCGAGCATGCGCCTCAAGCCTTTCCAGCAGTCGCTGCCCGACCCCGGCGCGTTGAACGGTGGGCTTTATCGCCATGCTGCGGATATAAAATCGCTCTTCCTCGGGCAGCCCCGAAACCGTTCCGACCGGCTCGCCGCCTAAATAAGCGATCCAGATCGGCCCTTCGGCAAACCGTTCGCGGACGCGTTCCGCCGAGACAGCCGTGTAATCGAACGCATCCGGCGTGTACTCCTCACGAAACGGGGCGAAGGCTTCGAGTACCAGCGACGCGATCGTTTCTTCATCGCCCGGCGTCGCGAGAATGATCTCTAAATCACGCTCCGACGCTTTTTTCGGTTCCGCTTGAGACATAGATCTCGCCCTTCAGATACAACACTGCGGTGCCGCCGATCTTTACGCGATCACCCGCAAGTTCACAAAAAAGTTCGCCGCCGCGTTGCGACACCTGTCTGGCAAACAACCGCGTCTTACCGAGCCTTTCAGCCCAGTATGGAATAAGGTTGCAGTGCGAAGAGCCGGTAACGGGATCCTCAAAGACGCCGACCTCCGGAGCAAAAAAGCGTGAGACAAAATCCGACGTTTCGCCCGGCGCAGTGACGATAAACCCGTGCGCATCGATTTTAAGAAACGCAGATAGCTTGTTGAGTGCGAGAAAATCCGGTTTCAAATCAAGCACTTCCTGTTCGGTTTCGTAAACCAGGAAATAATCGCGTGCTTTCAAAACCTCTTTTGGCTTTCCGCCGATCGCTTCAAACAAACCCTCCGGTGCGTCTACCGGCAAAACGCGACGCACCGGAAAATCAAGCGTCAAAATGTCCCCTTTCTTTTCGACCGACAGGGCTCCGCTTTTGTGCGAATGAAATTCGATTCTTTCCGTC
>CADEEU010000153.1 GCA_902826385.1 uncultured Acidobacteriota bacterium
TTATCCATAATGTCTATACGAAGCCAGAACTGCTCCCGTTTATCAAAATTCTAACGACCTACAAACAATATGCTATCACAGTTTGTGAGGTTTGTGAAATGTCGTTGCACGTATGATACGTACCTGCTCGGTGCGATTGAAGAGATGCCTAACGGTAACTCAAGTCAGTGATCGAGCGCAAGGCTAATTGGCCTCCAATCCTAGCCGAAATTACGTAGATCGCTGCCCTGACGACCGTAAGGAAAAAAATGATAACATTAGGCCTTTGGTTTGAGTATAAGAAACGTGCAAAAGCAATCGCTCAACGCGGACCTTATTTCGAATCGAAGTCCCGGTAAGATGAACTACTCTGATTTGAAAGGCCAGACACTTGACGACAAATACCAGATCGACCGCGAGCTTGGCCGCGGCGGTATGGGGACGGTGTATCTTGCGACGCATCTGGGAACGGAACGGCCGGTTGCGATAAAGGTAATCGCTTCGCAATTTATGAAACGGCCGGAGTTTGTCGAGCGTTTTCGAAGAGAGGCACGTGCGGCTGGCCGACTTCGCCATCCAAATGTGGTCGACGTTACGGATTTCGGTTTTGCCCACACGGACGACGGCCAGGTTGCTTATCTCGTCATGGAGTATCTTGACGGCTGCACGCTTGGCGAGATCCTCGAAGAAGAAAAAAACCTGCCCGTTAGCTGGACTCTCGATATTCTCGAACAGGTTTGTTCGGCGGTGCACGAAGCCCACGAACAGGGAATTATTCACCGCGACCTTAAGCCCGATAATATCTGGCTCGAACCGAACCAGCGCGGCGGATATACGGTAAAAGTGCTGGATTTCGGAATCGCGAAGCTCGAAGCGGCGTCCGGCCCGGACGGCGTGAATGCGGCATTTCCTGCCTTGGTTGGCGGAGCAGAGACTAACGCTGGCGTTGACTTAACTGTCCATGACGGTATATCGCCAACGCTCTTCGGCGAATCGGGAACTCACGTCGGTTTATCGGAAGCCGGCACTGCCGTAATCAACGTTCGCTCCGAGCCCGAGACGAATGGCTCCGAGAGTGCGACCGCGATCATGTCTACTGCAGTCGATACCGATCGGGAATCAGCGGGCACCAGATTGCTGGGCGACAGCGGCGAGAGAAAAAGTGGTTCCGATTCGTTCGAGTCGATGCCGACTAAAGATCTCACGCGGGTAGGCGCAGTTCTTGGAACGCCGCTTTACATGTCACCCGAGCAGTGTCGCGGGCATCGGCTCGACGCGCGTTCGGACGTATACAGTCTCGGCGTCATCGGTTACCAGATGCTATCGGGTTCGACGCCGTTTAGCGGTGAGTTCACGAAAATAATGGAATCACACAAGCTGCTTCCACCGCCGGCGCTGAACGCAAGAAAGGTACGAAAGAAGCTGCGGCGGGTGATCATGAGCGCCCTGCACAAAGATCCGGCGCAACGTCCACAGACGGCTGAAGGATTTGCCAGCGAGCTGCGTTCGAGATCGGGCGGCATTTGGGACCTTGTTAGGCGTGCGGTTTTGATATACACCGAACATTTGCCGAAGTTTCTTGCGATCACGGTCCTTATCTATCTACCGTTTATTCTGACGTCGCTGGCGACGGCATCGCTTGGAATTTTCTACGTCGTCCAGGGTATTGCTCAGGATGCTCCGGTCCGCAGCGTTGCGTTCGCTGTGACGACCACAATCTCAGGATTGCTCGCCATTCTGTGCGGCTATCTTGCGGTAGGCACGATCACGTGGATCGTCAATCAAGTGCTCGCGGTGCCGCTAAGGCCTGTTCGCGTTCGGCCCGCACTCAAGGCCGCGCTCAGAAATTGGAAAAGGATTGTCGGCACCGGATTCATGCAGACGGTTGCGATCGTGATAGGGCTTGCCTTATGCATTTTACCCGGCATTGCCGCTACTATCCTTCTATCGCTGGTGGCGCCGGTAGTAATGATGGAGGGTCTGAAAGGTTTTGCGGCTTTTAAGCGATCGAAAATCCTGGCGATGCGTTCGCTTGCGACGACAAGCGCGGCCGTTGCTTTGCTATTCTTTGTACCGATGGTAGTCGGCGGAGCGACCGGACTCCTTGTCGCTTTGGTCGTGGACAAAGGCGTTCAAATCTATGAACGGGTCAATACAGAACGGTCGGAAAACAATGCAACGACTCCACCGGCGCCGCCATCGGAACAACCGGCTAGAGAGGAAGGTAGGGGTAGTGATATCTCGATCAGTACGGGACGAAATCCATTTGTAGCTGGCGGTCAAAGGAATCCCACCGTCGTTCCGATCGCTAAGATGGCGCAGGAGACTTTGCAATCTCTCCTGATGCTGCCGGTTCAGATTTTGATGACCTCACTATCGGCGATCATTTTCGCCCTCCTTTATCTAAAGACCAGACAGGCGGGTGGCGAGAATCTCGGCGATCTCCTTCGGCATTTCGAGCAGTCCGAGCAGCCGCGGAAAAAGTGGCAGGAAAGGGTCCGACAGCGTTTGATCCAGTCTGGTCGAATTACTAGCCGGCCATAGTTGATGCTGAAAAGATCGTTCTACAAATATTTATCTGCAGTTGCGGGCTACGTGTTCGTCGCATCGATTGGGGCCGTAACTGCACAGGAGCTTACCAAGTCATTTCAGGTGGCGACCGGCGCCCGTGTTGAAGTCATAAACCGCTACGGCAAAGTTGTGATAGAGGCAAGCGAGGAACCGGAAGTCTCGGAAGACTCATCGTCGGCCGGATCGGGCACTGTCGTTCTGACCGCGGCAGGAAAGTCCGGTTTCGGACCGAAAGACCTCAATATCAGCTCAACGTCCTCGCTGATTGTGATCGAGGTTAAGCCATCCAGTACTTCCGCACGGATCGATATCTCGTTAAAAATTCCCCCGCGAATGCGCGTGAATGTCGAAACCGGCGAGGGTGAAGTCCGCGTCGCGGGAAATGTTTTGTCTGCGGATGTAAAGACCGGCACCGGAACAATAGCTGCCGACATCCCGACAACCGAAGTGCGATATTCGCTTCGATGGACGGCATCGAGACCACGGTTCTTGAGTGATTTCGAGCTCGAGAAAATCAAGGAAAAATCGGCGGGTAAATTCGAGATATCGGGACGACACCGTGACGAAGAAACGGATGATCGCAAGAGCGAATCCGATCCGCCTGAAACAACGCCCGAACAGACGGAGGCCCCATCGCCGAATGGTGACGGAAAAAAGGCTGAAGGGAAAAAAGAGAAACGCGGAAAGAAGGGTGACAAGAATTCTTCGGTTTCTTTAGATTTCGAGACAGCCCGTGGAATTATTCTCATCAACATTCCGCCAAACGAAGTCACCGGCGATCTGCGTGAGCGGCAGCTTACGAACGCGGCAAAGGCCATCATCCGCAGCGGCGATTCGCTTTTGATGGAAGCTATTCGCCGTGCTGCGCCGCAGTACTACAGCGACTATACACGTACGCTTCCGCCGGTTAAACTTGAACCAACGCTCACCGAGAGAAAGGACACCGAGAGAACGACAGCCGCCAGCGTCAAGGTTGCATCTGTACGGGTGACGGACATAAACAATCGCGCGGTCGCCGATCTCGACATGAAAGATTTCGAGGTGCTCGAAAACGGCGTTTCGCGGGATGTGATTTCCGTCAAACCTTCGACCACTCCGTTCAATCTGGTGCTTCTTCTCGACGTGTCTGGTAGCGTCGACAGCTACGTCAATTTTATTCGGAAAGCGGCCCGCAACTTCGTCAACACCGTCGATAGACGCGACCGTATTTCGATAGTTACGTTTAACGATGACGTAA
This sequence comes from uncultured Acidobacteriota bacterium, assembly GCA_902826385.1. Classification (GTDB taxonomy): domain Bacteria; phylum Acidobacteriota; class Blastocatellia; order Pyrinomonadales; family Pyrinomonadaceae; genus OLB17. Next base: position 3,788 of record CADEEU010000153.1, read on the forward strand.
AGGTGATATCGAAATTCACGACCGACAAGACGACGCTTTCTGAAAGCCTCGACACCTTCGATGCTGGCGGGGCAACGGCCTACTACGATGCTCTTGCCTATACACTGGCCGACACGCTGCGTCCCCTAAAGGGCGAGCGGACGGCGATCGTCGTCCTCACCGACGGTGACGACAACCGTTCGTTTCTGCCGTTCGACTCGATGCTTTCTTCTATCCAGGAAAGCGGAGCGCTTATCTACCCGTTGTACGTTCCATCCGTGCTCGTCGCGGCTTCTGAATCACAGCCGGATGCTTCTATGGACTCGTTGCGTCAGCGCTATTTGCAGGGCCAGCTTACTTCCAAGGCAAAGAGCGAAGGCGACCGGCTTGCGAAAACATCGGGCGGCGTTTATTACGAGATAAGCCAACTGTCGCAAATTCAGACGGCTTACGAGGACATTGTGCGTCAGCTAAGAACGGCGTACGATATCGAGTATCGTTCCGAGTTGGCCGGGATAGAGGGCAGAGTATCGCCCAGACTGAAGGTCCGAACGAGTCGTCCGGGTGCGTACGTTCAGATCAGAAGCGTCGAGCAATTCACAGCCAAATAGTTTCTTCACCAAGATATTTTCTAACCGCGACCGTAGCGGTCCATAAAGATATAAGGAGGCGACAAAATGAACGAATCATCATTCACAGGTATTGGCGGATTAAACATCGCTACACGTTCGTGGAAACCCGAGGGCAAGCCGCGTGCGGTCGTAATTTTGATCCACGGATTCAACGCCCACAGCGGCTACATGGTTTGGCCTGCCGAACATTTTGTCGCCCGGGGCTTTGCAGCTTACGCGCTCGATCTTCGAGGCCGCGGAAAATCGGAAGGCGAGCGTTTTTATGTCGAGGAATTTTCGGACTACCTCGGCGATGTCGATCTTATGGTAGATGTTGCCCGGTCCGAGAATCCTGGGTTGCCGATTTACGTTCTCGGCCACAGTGCCGGCGGCGTGATCGCAACCTCGTATGTCTTCGAGCACCAGGACGAAATCGCGGGCTTGATCTGCCATAGTTTTGCGTTCGATGTCGGGATACCGAACGTTGCCGCTTTGCTGATCAAAGGTATAAGCCATATCACGCCTCACTTTCATTTGTTCACGCTGAAGAATGAAGATTTTTCTCGCGATCCGGCGGCCGTTGCAGAGATGAACAGCGATCCGCTGATCGCCGACGAATCGCAGCCCGCTGAAACCGGTGCCGAGCTTATAAAAGCCGCGGAACGTCTTCGTGAGAACTTCCCAAAATTCAACGTTCCGGTGCTTATCATTCACGGTACCGCTGACAAAGCGACAAGGCCGGAAGGGAGCCAGCTCTTTTTCGACACGGCCGGTTCGCAGGATAAGACCCTTAAACTCTACGAAGGACATTATCACGACCTTCTGAACGACTTCGGAAAGGAAGAGGTCATGGCCGACATCATCCATTGGGTAGATGCGCGGCTCCCTGCGCAGACGTCCGTAGTTTCCGCGAACTGACATCCGACTCAATTCAACTCAACAGGAACTCTTTCGCGGGTTCCTGTTTTTGATTTTGCCGGGGCATTTCAAAGCGTCGCCGGATGTGTACAATGTCATAAATGACAGAGATCAGCTTACCGACCATTTTTGCCGCTGGTGCGATACCGCAGTTTATTACCGAGGTAGTTGCAGTCATCGTCGCTGGTGCGTTGATTGCTTACATTTGTTTTCGGCTCAGGCTTGTGCCGATCGTCGGCTTTTTGATCGCTGGTGTATTGATCGGGCCGAATGCTCTCGGATTTGTCAAAGATCAGGCGTTGGTCGATGCGACCGCTGAGATCGGCGTTATCCTCCTATTGTTCACGATCGGCATCGAGTTCAGTCTTGAAAAGTTGGCCAGCATCAAGCGGCTGATTTTCGGTGGCGGAACGCTGCAGGTCGGGCTCTCGATTGCCGCGACCGCCGCGGTGCTTCTCGCGTTCGGCGTCGATTGGAAGACCGGCATCTTCACCGGAATGCTGGTCGCTCTCAGCTCGACAGCTATCGTGCTCAAACTGCTGGCGGACAACGGCGAAACGAATTCCGAGCACGGCCAGGTCGGCCTTGGGCTGCTAATATTCCAGGATTTGGCGATAGTGGTAATGGTGCTGCTCGTGCCGACGCTCGGGGCCAGCGGCGGAGGCGGAGCAGGCGAGATCGTATGGGCATTGACCAAGGCCGTATTGATCATCGTTGCCGTGCTCGTCATCGCCCGGCGGATAATGCCGAAGATCCTTGAGATGGTCGCGAAGACGTGTTCGCCCGAACTATTCTTACTCACCGTCATCGCTATCTGTTTCGGCACTGCGTATTTGACCAGTCTTGCGGGCGTTAGCTTATCGCTCGGAGCTTTCCTCGCCGGGCTGATGGTCAGCGAGAGCCGATTTTCGCAGCACGCCTTGAGCGAAACATTACCGCTGCAGATTTTATTCTCCGCCACGTTTTTCGTTTCGGTCGGGATGCTGCTCAACCTGAATTTCCTCATCCAAAATCTCCCTATAGTCTTTGCGGCGTTTGTCGCGGTTCTGTTCATAAAGGTCGTAACTACGTGGATCAGCGTTCGCCTGCTTGGTTACGCTACGCCTGTGGCCGCGGCTTCTGCGTTGATGCTGGCTCAGATCGGCGAATTCTCGTTCGTGCTCGAACGTGCCGGGCGCGAGGTCGGCCTGTTTCCGGCCGGCTCCAGCACGGCGGGCTCGCAGACATTTATTGCCACGACGGTCGTGCTTATGGTGTTGACACCGCTGCTGATGCGCGTGGGCAGCGGTTTGTCTTCGAAGATCGTGCGAAAGCGCGAACTTGCCGGAGTACCAAAGGACGAAGATCCGGAGTCGCTCGGTGAAAAGCTCGCCCTTGAGGACCACGTGATTGTTGCCGGATACGGCCAGGCGGCCCGATGTTTGGTCCGCGTGCTTTCGGGTTCGGGTATTCCGTTTGTGATCACGACCCTGAGTCCGGAGGGAGCGAACGAGGCCGATTCCGAAGGTCTGCCCGTGGTTCGGGGCGATTCGACCAAGCCGTTTCTGCTCCGCCACGTCGGCATCGACAACGCGAAGATGATGGTCATTGCCGACGACAATCCGGCGATGGCCCACCGCATAACGTCCGTCGCACGGCAGATCAACCCGACCATGCGGATAGTCGTGCGGACGCGGTATACCGAAGAGGTGCCGGGTTTGGCAGCCGCCGGTGCAGATTCCGTAATCGCCGAAGAACTCGAGTCGGTCGTCCAGCTTTTTGGCGAGGTGCTTCGCGATTACCGCATTCCCGCCCGCGAGATCGAATCTTACGAAGAGCTTGCTAGGCGGAACGGATATTCGGCACTGTTCGACGAAGAAATCGATGCCACGGTCTTTCGTTGCGAAACCGGCGAAGACTGTCTCGATTCGCGAACGGTCAAGGTCCGTGAAGGAGCGGCGGTCGCGGGCAAGGCGGTCGGTTCGCTGATGGTAATGGACGATTTTGGCCTCACGCTGCAAGCCGTCCGCCGCAACGGCGAGGAGTTCGAACATCCGGCCGGTGATTTTGTACTTCAGCCTGGTGACGAACTCATCTTGTCCGGCAAGACGCAGGCTTTCGCCAGTAATGCGGCCCTGTTCAGGCCTGCAGGGAACGGACACGCTTCTGGGACAGTTTCGGCGAAACCGCCGGCGTCGCTCGTGTCTCCGGTATCCGAAGACGAGAACTCTTTGTCCTTCGCGGCCGAGACGGGAATCAGCCTCGAAACCGAGATCAGCTACAAGCCGACGGTCGATGCCTCGGTTTGCTCGCATCTGGACCGGATTCACCCCGTATTCCCCAGCGCTTCGGGCTGCGAGGAGTGTCTCAGGATCGGCGACGAATGGGTACATCTGCGACTGTGTCTTGTGTGCGGCCATGTCGGATGCTGCGATACTTCCAAGAACAAACATGCCACGGCCCATTTTCACGAAACCGAGCATCCGGTAATGAAGTCGCTCGAGTTGCTGGACGACTGGGCTTGGTGCTTCGTGGACGAGGAGTACATTTAATAAGAGAAGAGACTCACCACAGAGGGCACGGAGGTCACAGAGTTTAATTGGCGAGTCGGCGTATCCCATTCTTCAACATAGTTACGTTGAAGTTAATCAACAGGCCTATTTTCTTTCCGCTTAATTTAAGGTAAGAGATAACCTGTGCTTCGTGGATTGGATGAATTGAATCGACTGCTTTTAGTTCGACGATAACTTCGTTCTCGACAAGCAAATCGATACGGTAACCCGCATCAAGTCTGATCCCGTCGTACACGACCGGCAACGCAACCTGCGACTGAACACTCATGCCTAGCTTGTTCAGTTCGTGGGCGAGACAGACTTCGTAGGTACTTTCAAGAAGCCCGGGTCCGAGGGTCCGATGAACCCTGATTGCACAACCGATTATCTTTTCGGTAATTTCATCCAACTCCATAAAATTTCTCTGTGTCCTCTGTGGTGAATTCCCTATCTCCCGATACCGCGGATGCAACCGTGTCCCTTAGCTTTTTAGCCGAGGTCGTTACCGGTTCCAGTTCTAAGTCCTCCACATTTCCGCGGACCTTTTTGCCGAAGACGGCGTTCCACGGGGGAATGACGAGAGT
>CADEEU010000154.1 GCA_902826385.1 uncultured Acidobacteriota bacterium
GCTTGCGGCCCTGCCGGTCGAGCTGCCGGAGCGGATCAACGATTTCAACGGAAAAACTTCCGGCACGATCGCGCTTTCGGGGCTTCCGGATCAATCTCAGGGTGAAGTAAACCTTGCATCCGAAAGCGGAACGATTGCGGGCCAGTCGTTCGATAGTTTGACGGCCAAAGCTGTGTTCAACGGCACGCGGATAAACATCGAACGCGGCGAGATCCGTGTCGGCGAAGGCTTCGTTTCCGCGAAAGGTTTCTACGACACGGCCTCGTCATCGTTCGACATGGACGTGGAAGGCAAAGCGGTACCTCTGCCATTGGCTTTAGCGTTTTTACCTGCCGACAGCGGCGTTCCGACAATTACCGGAGCGACATATTTCACCGCAAAAGCTATCGGTGAGTTCGACCGTCCGGCCACGATAAACGTCAATTTCAACGGTTCGGCCCGCGATGTTTTGATCAATGAAAGAGCGCTCGGCACAGTAACTTTTCAGGGCACCACCAACAATCAGATACTTAATGCCGACCTCGTTGCAACGCTCGACAATCGGCCGCAAACGATAAACGCCACGCTGAATTTTGGCAACGAAAACCTGCCGTTCCGTGTCGAGACAAGCTTTAACCAAAGCCCGCTCGGGCCGTTCTTTGCATTGATCCCGCAGCTAAGCGGCATCTCGGTCGAAGGCGTCGGCACGGGGCAGGTCGAGTTCGGCGGCAATATCGCGCAAAAGGACGCGAACGGAAATACGATTTACTCGGCTGCGGCGTTGACCGGCTCCGCCCGGTTCAGCGAACTGTCGCTTCGCCTCCAGGACACACCGATCGCCGCGACCGAACCGGTCGTGGTCCGGTTCGATACGCGCGAGATAGTTTTCGAGAGCGCTAAATTCGCAGGCAGCGGCTCGAACCTGACGATTGCGGGTTCGAAAGCCTTGCAGGATTCTGGTGTAAATAATCTGTCCGTGGACGGCCGCGTAAATCTTAGCCTGCTCAACGTGATTCCACAGATCGCAAGCGGCGATAACTTTTTCAACGGATTTGCCGACGTTTCGATCAGGCTGGCGGGACCGAACCGGACGGCGAGAGTTTCGGGTACGGCCGAGCTCGAAAACGCATCGTTTGCGACTTTTATCGGCTCGGACCGCCTGACTTTCGACCGGCTGAAAGGCCGCATTTTGTTTGCGTCGAATCAAATCCAGATCGAACAGGCGAGCGGCTTCCTGGGCGGCGGCCAATTTGTCGCAAACGGCGGAGCGGTGCTGGGCGACGACCTTTCGCTTTCGTTGTTCCGTCTCGACCTTACCGGTTCGAACATCACCGTCCCGCTGCCGGAAGATTTTATTACGACGGGCGACGCCAAGCTGGAAATTTCCGGGCGTCGCATCGGCGGCGGACTTTCGACGCAGATTTCCGGAAGCATTCTTGCCCGGCGCAGCGTTTACACGCAGGACATAGACCTTTCGAAGCTTGTCGGCGGTCGACGGGAAGGCTCGCTTTCGAGCGGCCCGTCATCGTTAAGAGCACCGCGGTTCGATCTTGTGATCGAAGGCCGCGATGCATTGATCGTTCGAAATAATGTGGCGGACCTTACCGCATCGGCCTCGCTGCGGCTGACGGGCACGACGGAAAATCCGCAAATATCCGGCCGCATTACCGCAAACAGCGGCACAGTGTTTTTCAGAAAGGACCGTTACATCGTCCAACGCGGAGTACTTGAGTTTCCGCCTAACACCGAGATCGAGCCGATCATAAATCTACAGGCCGAATCCGAGATCGGCGGCTATCAGATTTTCGTCAATCTTTCCGGGCCGTTGACGGATACCGAGAATCTTTCGGCGACCGTAAGATCGAGCCCGGCCCTGCCGCAGGCCGACGTGATCTCTTTGATAACGACCGGCAATCTTTCAAATACCGAAGCCGGAATACCGACACTGGCCCAAACGGGTATAAATACCGCGGCCGAGGTGCTGACGGATTCGATAATCAACAATCCGGCCAGAAAAGCGACGGACAAACTTTTCGGCCTGAACGTTTTTGAGATCGACCCGATAATCTCGGGCCAGCGACTTAACCCCTCGGCGCGGCTCACCGTCGGCCGGCAGATTAATAATAATTTGCGCGTAACGTACGCGACCAACCTTTCGCAGGACCAAAATCAGGTGCTTGCGTTGGAATATCGCGTTTCAAACAGGCTTTCGTTCGTGGCCCAATATGAACAGCGGTCGCTGACGAACGTTACGCAGGAGAGAAATAATTTTAGCTTTGAGGTGCGCTTTAGAAGGCGGTTTTGATCCGCATTTGCCTCCCTACTTGAATGTCTTTTCTTTTACCAGCCGCGGCACGTTACCGCAGATCATTTGCCAATCGTTCCGCGGTGTCGTGGTTGGTTACGATTCTGTTCTTGTTCTGTGCCGCCGTCACTTGTTTTGCCCAGGAGGATTTTGAGAACAAGCGCATTGCCGACGTAACCGTCGTTCTCGAAGGCGAGGACAACGCTGCGACGGTGGCCGAGCAATTTCGCCTGCTTGCGCGAGAATCGCTGGGCACGACATATTCCGCGGTGCGGGTCCGCGACGCGATTGCGGAACTGTATGAGACACGTCGCGTCACTTCTGTTTCCGTCGAAGCCGAAAACACCGCGTCCGATGCGGTCGTCCTGAAGTTTGTCATCAAAAGAAAAACCCAAGCTCAGCGAGTTTCGATACAGATTGCCGGTTCCGGTGAAGACGGCGAAACGATCACCGAACAAGAGCTGCTGTTCAAGCTGACCTTGCTCGAGCCCGGCGCCGTTCTGTCAGAGCAGACTCTGCAAAATAACACCGACCTGATACTCGAATACCTTCGCGAACGCGGCTACTTCAAGGCCGAGGTCACTTTTACGCAGCAGCCGCTGGCGAATGCCAACGAGGTTGCCGTCGTCTTTAACGTTACGCTTAACGAACCGGCGACGATAGGAACGTTCGAAATAAATATTGACGGTATCGACAGCAAGATATTTGCCGAAAAACTCGCGCTCGAACCCGGGAAAGCATACTCTCGCGATCTGCTGAATAAAGACGAACAAAAGATCCGTGAAATTCTTCGCGACGAAGGATATCTTGCCCCGACCTTGAGCCCGCCCAGGCCCGTCTATGACAGCGAGGCGAACAAGATCGATATTCAGGTGGTCGGAAAAAAAGGCCCGCTTGTCGAGGTCGAGGTCGAGGCCGAACGCGACAAGGCCGGAACGGGAACGCAAAACCGGCTGCTGCCGATAAAGCGCGAAGGCACGCTGGATTATTCAGCGATAATCGAAGGCGAACGCCGGCTGGAAAACTACTACCAGGAACTTGGTTACTTTTTTGCGAACGTCACGTCCGTCTGCTCGGTCGAACCGCCGATTGAAGATTTGGGTTCGGGTGCTCCGGCAAACGACACGGAATTCTTGTGTTCTTCACTGACGAATTCCGATTTAACCGATCGCAAGGTGACGGTCAAGTACCGCGTCGATCTAAGCCGCCAGTTGAAACTCACGGACATAAGGCTGACGGGCACCGACCAATTTACGATCGACGAGATCAAAACCGTTCTTGAAACTCAGGAAGCGAATATTCTCGGCATCATACCACTGTTCGGGTACGGTCGCGGATATACAAGTGAAAAGCTTCTCGAGGAAGACAAGAGCACGGTCGAAGCCCTGCTTCGCGAACTCGGTTATCGCGATGCAACTGTCCGCGTCAATCAGGGTGTAAGCCCGGACGGCGAGAATCTCGTTATAACGTTCGTCGTCGACCAGGGCCAGCCGACGCTTATCTCGGACGTGCAGATCGTCGGCAACAAAGATTTTTCCGATGCAGTGCTCAAGCAGCAGCTTCCGCTGCTTGTCGGCAAAAACTTCTCGCGGGCCCGCGTCCGCAACGGGCAAAGAAAGCTCTCGGAATTCCTAGCACAAGCGGGCTACTTCGATGCGGTCGTCGATATTTCGATCGACGAGCGGACGGTCGATCCCGATACGAAGGTCGGGATGTTCAAGGTTGTGTATGAGATCAAGCATCGTGCTAATCCGATCTCGGGCGATCTTGTGATTACCCCGGGCGACCGTAAAACTTTGCCAGGCGAAGGAAAAAAAGTGTACGTCGGCCGCGTGCTTGTTACCGGTAACGAACGAACGAAAACATCGGCCGTTCAACGGGCGCTAAATGTCGAACCGAATGCCGTACTGCGATCGAGCGATATTTATACAAGCGAACAAAATCTTTATTCGAGCGACGCTTTTTCGCGTGTCGAGATAAAAGAAAGGCCCGCGGGCGAAACCGCGGACGGGCGCGTCACCGATGTAATTGTAAACGTTCAGGAACAGGCCCCGCGAATCCTGTCGTACGGCGGCGGTTACTCCACCGATCTCGGGGCCAGCGGATTTGTAGACATCAGACACCAGAATCTTTTCGGCCGGCTGTGGCAGGGAGGAGCCCGTGTTCGCCTTAGCCAGCGGCAGCAGCTCGCACAGATAGATTTTCTCAATCCGCGTTTCGTTGGGGACGGCAAAGGCCGGTTCGCGCCGCTTACGCTTACGGCCCAGTATCAACGTGATTCGACCGTGACACGATTTTTCCGGTCGGCGTTCGACAAGGGAACTTTCGGCATTGTTCAGCGGCTGGATGACAACGGAAATCCGATTGACGAATTTGGTAACGACGTCGGCAGTCCGACGTTAAACCGCCTGACGCTGACGGCGGAAACAAACCGAACGATCAGCCGCAAAGACCGAAGCATACTTTTTGTCAGGTATCGGTTTGAGGATGTGCGGCTTTACAATGTTCAGAGCCTGCTGATAAGGGAGCTTCTTGTTCCCGACTCGCGCATACGCATCTCCGGAATCGGTGCCACGTTTGTCCGCGATACGCGCCGAAACTGCAACATTAAATACTCGATACTCGACATCATCGCCCGCGGCGAAGCGGGTGAACCTTGCCGTTACAGTGCAAGCGATCCGACCGACGGCAGTTATCTTACCGCCGAGTTCAATACGTCGGTCCCGGCACTTGGTGCAAACATCGGCTTTAACAAATTTCAGGCGTCTTACAATTTTTATTACTCGCCGCGATTCTTGAAAAATAAGCTGCGTAATACGACGCTGGCCGCGCGCGCAATACTTGGGCTGGCCCAGGTTTACTCCTCGCGAAACAGGTTTCCGAACAATCCGGAGCTTGAGGGAATTCTTCCGATCAGCGAACGCTTTTTTGCCGGCGGCTCGAACACGCTGCGTGGTTTCGATTTCGAATCGGCCGGGCCGCGTGTCGTGGTTGTTCCAACGGGAACGTTTCGCAATAGCAGCGGCGAGCAGGTCTTTCTCGATCCGTTTACGATTCCGTTCGGTGGAAATGCTCTGGCGGTCGTAAATCTTGAGGCGAGAATTCCGCTAACTCAATCGATCCGTGCCGTTCCTTTTTACGACGGCGGGAATGTTTTTAGACGCATCGGCGATATTTTCAATCCGCCGGACGTGCCGCCTAACGACGTTTTCAGACAAAATCTACGTGTGCTTTGGTCGCACACGGTCGGGCTTGGTTTGCGGATAAGAACGCCGGTCGGCGGCGAGTTTGGGATAGATTACGGATATCTGCTCAATCCGCCAAGCTTTTTAATTCCGCAGGGCAACGGACCGAACGCAAACTTTCGGCTGCCGCAAAGCCAGATACACTTCCGTTTTTCGCAGGCTTTTTAATTCTAGTTGATCGAGCCGACCGTGAGGATGTGGCTCTCGTCCACTTCGACCACAAGTCCGCTGTCCATCGGCAAGTCATTGTCGGCTATAACGATCGCTTCGACCGGTTCGCCCGAAGTGTCAAGCTCATCGATCGTTCGCAGATTGGCAGTTTCTTCCAGGCGAACGAGCCGCTGCTTGTGGAACGCTTTCGTTCGGTACATCGCCTTATCGGCCGCGATGAGAAGCTCTTCAAAGGTTTCGCCCTGGGCCGGGTAACAGGCTGATCCGACGCTGACACCGACGGAAACCGCGGCGACGTTCGACATGGACGCGTATGCTTCGACGGCAGTTTCGATTCGCGCTCCCAGTTCTATCACGTCGGAGCTGTCGGTTTCCGGCACAATCGCGACAAATTCGTCACCGCCGTAGCGTGCCAGAAAATCGTAATCGCGAAGCTCGGCCTTGATTATCTTTCCAACTTCCTGCAACAGTGCGTCGCCCGCTTTGTGCCCGAACGTGTCGTTTACGGCCTTGAAACCATCGAGATCGAGCATCAATAGCTGAACCGAATTGCCCGCACGACGCGCGCGGCCGACCTCTTTCTCAAAATGAAGCTGCAGGCTTCGCGCGTTGGGCAAGCCGGTGAGCTGATCGGTCAACGCGAAGGTTTCGCTTTCGGCGTGCTTGATCGATTTGCTTATCGCATCGGCCGCGATACGCGAGATTGTTTCAAGCAAACGCAGGTGTTCTTCTTCGTAGATCGCGAGATTGCCCGAAAATACCGAGATCGCGCCGATCAGCTTTTCTTCAGCAAGCAGCGGCACCGACGCCATGCCGACGTAATGCTGGCAGATGTCCGGATGAGAGAACGCAAAGTCCAGCGAAGGGTCGACATTCTCGACCGGCTTTCTCTTTTTCAGGACATACCCGGAGGCGCCTTCGCCTACAGTCACTTTTTTCCCGAGCAGCAACTCGCTGTTCCGGCCTTCGACATGGGCAGCCGTGCCGTGCACGTTATCTTCGTCCAAAAGATAAACAAGACACGTGTCATACGGCACGAATTCACCAACCTTTTTCGTGAGCAGTGACAGGGTTTCCTGCAAATTGAGCGATGCTCCAAAGTCACGGGCCATTTCGTAGAGTGAAAACACTTCCTGGTTCGCACGCTTTATCTGCTCGACGTAATTTGAACCGGCAAAGGCGGCATTTTGGTGACCTTGGTCGGTCTCGCCCTCATAACCAAAACCATGAATCTCGACCTCGGCCTCGAGTTCTCTCAGATGGCTTAGGAATGCGTTGACAACGCCGGGATCGAACTGTGTGCCGGCCCTTGCCCGCAGGAAATTACACGCATCCTCGCGGCTTATAGACGACCGGTAAGGCCGTGTGCCGCGCAAAGCGTCGTAGGCGTCCGCCACGGCAAGGACGCGGGCCGTGAGCGGTATCTTGTCGCCCTGCAGTCCATCCGGATAGCCGCTGCCGTCCCAAGACTCATGATGGTGTTTAACGGTCGGAACTACAGGGTAGGGAAATCCAACTTTTTCGAGAATGGAGGCACCGACATTGGCATGTATCTTGGTTTTTTCAAGCTCGGCGGATGTCAGCCTGCCGGGCTTGTTCAAAATATGTTCGGGAACGGCAAGCTTGCCTATGTCGTGCAGCAAGGCTCCGGCCCGCAGGGCATTCAGGTCGTCCTCACGCAGACCGATCGCGTTGCCGATGCCGACCGCGTAGATCTGCGTACGCCGCACATGCCCGACGCCGACCTGATCGCGAGCATCGATGGCCGTCGCCAGCGCCTCAACCGTCGCTAAATGAAGACGGCTGGCGTCGACGATCTCTTTCATCTTTTGGGCCAGACGGCGAAGGTGAATTTGGTACGAAATGTGGCCGAGCACCGTTAGCGGCACGATGACCAGACCGAATGCGTTGCCAAAGTGTCTGAACGCCGCGAACATGACGATGGCGGCCACCGCCGCAACCGCATGTCCGCGATAGTTCGATCGGGCGGCGATTCCGACTCCTTTTTTTACGGACGGGGAGGCGCCCTGTTTCAGGAGCAAGCCGAGCAGGCTCCAGGAGATTTGATATGCCGCCAGCATCGCACAGCTCGCTGCCAGCACGCCGTTAGGGACAAGTACTCTTGTCGGATCGATAACGAGGGCCGAGTAACTGTAAGCCGCGCCATAGGCCGCACCCGCACATGAGGTCGCAACGACATCGCCGATCGCGGCTTTGACCCATTCGGTACGGCGGCCGCCGTAGTCGGAAAAACGGCTCACTGCGGCGGCCATCGCGACAAGGACGCCGCCTACAATGCCAAGATTCAGGATCGCCCAGAAAGCGATCACATGTTTGGGCGCGAGGCGGATGTCGGTCAACGGTATTCGTCCCTCGTTCCCGCTCAACAGGACGGCGACGAAGATCGAGATCGACAGGAGGACTATATCGGTGAATGAGAGTGCGAGGCCGCTGAAGTATCCGACAGCGAAGATCAATGGAGCCACAGCGAGGCTCCACCATAGACTGGCGCCGAGTTTGGGATTCTGGGGGTTAGTGCCGCTCATCGCGAAAATGCACCGGCGAAATAAAATCTACGACCCCGGCCGGAGGGTCCAAAAGCCGAAATCGAAAAAAATTTCGCACGGCTCAAAAAGCTAAATCAAACAGACGGCAACCTTCAGGGCCTGTTTTCCGTCATAGAGCTC
>CADEEU010000155.1 GCA_902826385.1 uncultured Acidobacteriota bacterium
TCCAGCAGATCTTTGACTATCTGCCTTCTGTCGGGTTGAAGCTTCCCGAACGGAGTGCTTTCCGGCTTGTAATACTTCCCCTTCGACAGCTTAGCTATCTTACCCGAAGCAGCCATCCGGTTAAGAGCTTTTATAACGGCTTCCTTTCTTCGTACATCCGCGTCAAAATCTCCGTAGGTGAACACGTACCCCTTCGGAAACCTATCAATCGTATTCATTATATCTCTAGCCGTGCTCATACCTGACTTATAGAATACCAAGGTTCTAAATAATGTCCAGTTCTTTTACGAATAAACTGGACAACACCCTACTTAGGCCGATCGCGGACCTGAAGTTTAGTGACCCATGTCACCGACAGCGCCTTCCATTAAAGAAAACCTCCGAATTCTTATCAATCTTGTCAACGATGTCAAGATTTACGTTGATGTTTTGTTTCCGGTGCGCGAGGATATAAGATGTGCACGAAATTCAATTAAAAATTCTGAAATTGGTACAGCAAATGAACCTTGGGCAAATGAGATTGCGCCAGATCGGGGAGCTGATCGGCGAAACTTCACCGCAGAAGGTAAAGCATCATCTTCAGCAACTCGAGAAGCGAGGTTTGATCCGTGTCGATAAGGTCAACGCGGTAATCGAGAAGACCGAGCCGGGTTGGGTAAGTGGTCTGTTAACGAACACTCGACTCCTATCCATCCCTATTCTAGGTTCAGCTAACGCCGGTCCGGCTCGACTCTTGGCGGAACAAAACGTCGAGGGCTATCTGAAGATCTCGAGCACGTTCGTCAAGGGCCGATCGAATCACAAATTGTTCGCACTCAAAGTCGATGGCCCTTCAATGAACCGGGCCGTGATCGACGGGAAAAGGATTGAGGACGGCGACTACGTGATCATCGACTCCGACGATTGCGTTCCAAAGGACGGGAACATCGTCCTGTCGATAATTGACGGAATGGCGAACATCAAACGGTTTCGTCATGACACCGTCAACCGGCAGGTAATCCTCGCGTCGGATTCGACACATGATTTTCCGCCGATCTATATACACGAAGCCGATGATTTCTTGATCAACGGCACGATCATTCAGGTTGTAAAGAAACCGGCCTGACGGAGCTGATCGAGGTACTGTTTCACATCGCGTTATCAGGGATATATGAGTTGGAATTACGAAGACAGCAAGAAAAGAATTCAGGATCATATCGACAACATGAGCGAGATCGAGGTGAAGAAGCTCACCCGCGAATCCGATCTTGAGAATCTGCTCACCGAAGCGAAGTGCCGAGAGATATACGGGGCGCACGTGTACTTCCTCGTCTCAAATTTTACGAAGCTCGCGACCGAAGACGCGTCGGACGAACAGGAGTACAAACGCCTGATCCAGGCGGTTCACATCTATCAACGCGAAGTTTCACGGATCGTCGAAGACGATGATAATTTCGACGGGCTGCGAGTGCACTTCCAGGGCCCGAAGCTGCACGCGCTTTTTTACAGGCCGATCGACGATACCGAAAAGATTGCTCAAAAGGCGTTCTTTTTGCTTCTCGTGCTTGAGGATTTTGTCAACAACGTGTTCAATCCCACTTTCCAGTTCTATGAAGACTTCGAGGGGGCTGGAGGGTCCGACATCGGAGATGTGATCGGGACCAGAAATGGAAGCCGTAATGACCGCGAACTCTTGTTCCTGGGAGCTCCGGCAAACTATGCCGCAAAGATCATCAACGACGCCGGCCAACTCCGGATCACGAAGGAACTTTTTGAGGCTCTCCCGGACGACCTTCGGGAGTGCTGTCTCAAGATCTCTGACAGTGTTTACCAGATAAAGAGCCTTGCCCAAGAAACACTTGATGATCTTCTCGAGAGATTCGAGATCTCATGGGATCGCGAGGCCAGCGAGGAGCGGCTCAAGGACGATAAGCGGCGGTTTCCTCTGAAGGATATCGAGTACAGCACCGCGAACACGCTAATCGATATCGATTCTCTGGGCATCACCAATAACAAGCGCATTTCGGCAGCTTCCGTATTCGGTGATGTAACCGGCTTTACGGCCTACATTGACTCCGCCGAGACCGACGAGAAAAAACGTGAGGCCTTGCGGGTACTGCACGCCATCCGAAAAGAAATGGCGACGGTGGTCAAAGCCGACTTCGAGGGCATCCGCGTACAGTTTCAGGGCGATCGTGTTCAGGGCCTGTACCACCTTCCGAAAGACGATGATTCGGGGATCGCGGAAGATGCCGTAGACGCCGCCGTCGGCCTCCAGTCGTCGATGGAGAAATCGATTAAGGATGTACTTCCGGAGGCCGCGGGTTTGAAGCTTGCTGTTGGCGTCGATCTGGACGTAACACTTGTCTCCAAGCTGGGAACGCATGCCCACCGTGATCGTATCTGCCTCGGCAAGCCGGTCGAGAATGCAGCCGCGTACGAGGAAAAATGCGAAGGCGGGCAGATTGGAGTCTCCAAACGGATTTACGATGTCCTGCCAGAGCGGTTGAAGAAACATTTCGCTTATAGTTCGTCAGCCGGATGCTACGTTGCTGAAAACCTTACGGCCGACAAAGTGGAGCGTGCCGAGAAAGCAGCGTATGCAGTTGCCGGTGCTCCTGCGTATATTCGATCGGACCGCTTGGGAACTCAGGTCTCGGTCAGGGAGGCGGACGATGCGCGACTGGTTACACCTTCTCGGTCCTTTGGCGAAACGAAATGACCCGCCGAAGTGGTTCGAACGGGATGACGGCGACGCACGTCTCGCGCATGATCGGCGCCTTATCGCGGAAAGATATCCGGATCTGAAATACGCGTTGAATTTTCGCCTCCAGAAAGTAGTTTTACGGGGATCCATAACCCTGACGGAAGAAACAACCCGGATCCCGACGCGAATACGAACCCGAATAGTCTTCCAGGATGACTACCCGGACATCGAGCCGATCGCGTTAGACGATGGCGACCACTTTCATCATATTGAGGACCGGCATTTTTACAAGCAAGGCGTCTGCTGCTTGTGGCTCCCCCTTGACTCACAATGGGAGAAGGAAAACGACGACACGCTACTGAATTTCGTCGACCACGTTTCAGTTTTTTTCGAGCGACAGCTGATATATGACGCGGGCGGCGGCTGGGCGTGGGGCGAACGCGGTCATGGCGAAGCAGGATACATCGAATTCCTGGAAGAACGCTTTGGTACTCGATACGAATCAATCGAGGTCTTTCTGCCTTTGATCCTGGACCGGTCATCGATCAATGCTAAGGCGAAATGCCCGTGCGGTAATGGCCGTAGGTACAACGCCTGTCATAAGCAGCATGTAGATGATGTGAAAAGCGCAATAAAACGACACCGTGATACGAGCGTATTCCGATTACTAAAGGCGGTAAGTGCATGAGAAATAGATTTGAAGGAACAGACGGAAAACGGCGACTGATCGAGGTGCTTCTCGACTCAAAGGTCGTACAGCATGACAAAGCTCTCGCCGAGAAGTTGTCGGACGCAGGCCAAATAATCGAATTCGAAGCTGGTGATGTACTCATGTCCCAAGGCGGCGACGATAACGACATCTTCTTTATTCTGTCAGGAGAGGTGAATGTCGCGATAAACGGCAGACATGTCGCGAGACGCAAGACGGGCGACTCAGTCGGCGAGATGGCGATCGTGAATCCGTCCGAACCGCGATCCGCCACGTTGACGGCAGTTGGCATCGTAACGGTCCTGAAGGTGACCGAGCCCGATTTTAACCGGCTTGCCGATGAACATCCGCTGGTTTGGAAATCTCTTGCGGTCGTGACAGCGGATCGCCTCGTGCAAAGATCCGTCCTCTTTGCGGCGCCGAACGAGAATCCGATCCTCTTTATCGGGTGCTCTACCGAAAGCCTAAAGATCGCCGAAGAGATCCAGCTCAAACTCAAGCACGATGACATAGATGTGCGGATCTGGACGGACGGTGTCTTCGGCCCAACGAAGACTCCTATCGAAGAACTTCAGAAAGCCGCCGATGAGTGCGACTTTGCTGCGTTTCTATTTGGACCGGATGATGTAGTTATCAGTCGCGGGAAGGAATCGGATGCTCCAAGAGACAATATCATTTTTGAGCTCGGCTTCTTTATGGGGAATCTCGACCGCACGCGGACGTTCATTATCCAAGAGCGAGACACGGACATTAAAGTCCCAACCGACCTGCTAAATATCACACCGATAACTTACGTGGATAAGGGACGGGATCTTACAACCGCCGTAGCTCCCGCGTGTACAGAGATCCGAAAAGCCATTCAAAAAGTTGGCCCGAAGTGATTCGTTACTCTTTCGAGGCGATTAAGTCTCAGTGTGGCTGACTGATCGATCGTATGTCTCTACACTCCCAGGTACGATAACGAGAAACGTGCATGCAGCAATACGAGAAAAAACGCATTCTGATTTGGGGCAAGACTTATCCTGAGTTGAGTAGCAAGTATACCGAGACTGTCTGTACGGGAGGTGTCCTGGAGGACGGGAGACCAATAAGGCTGTATCCGATTCCTTTTAGGTATCTGGAAGGAGATCAGAAGTTCTCGATATATCAATGGATAACCGCAGACGTTGTGAAGGACAAGCGTGATCCGAGACCGGAAAGTTACCGTGTCGAGGCGGGATCGATCGTCTGTGAGGACGTCGTTCCGACGAGCAGCGATGAATGGGGAAAACGCGCCGAGTACATAATGAAGCATTCTGGCTGGCTCTTTAATTCCGTTGAGGATTTGAAAGAAAAGGAACGCGTGGACGGGACTTCGCTCGGTGTCGTTGAGCCTCGCCAGATCCTCAGCGTTTCGGTGAAGCGACGAACGGAAGACGAGCGAACGGCTTTTGACGGGAAACTAGAAGACCTAACGGTCATGAACGAGGCTCAACGAGCACAGATTCAGATGTTTGATGACTTCACCGTTCCGGAACTTAAGACATTGGGATGGATTGAAAGCCGGTTCGAAATTCATTGGTACTGTCAGGGTAAGGAATGCACGGGACACCACACTCAAGCTCTAGACTGGGGGCTGATCGAACTTCAACGACGTCAAGGAATCGAAGCAGCTCAGAAAAAGCTCGAAGAGATCTGCGACCTCGACAGTTATGCACTGAAGTTCTTTATGGGGAATATCAAGAGTCACCCGACCGCGTTCACCGTAGTTGGCTTGTGGTACCCGAAAAGGTCGTCGACGCCATTGCTGTTCTGACAGTGATCTCCTGATCAGGGACGAGGTGCATAACTTCAAGCTCAGGCGTTTGGTCCAAAAGAAACTCAAGGAGAATGGTTCGATGACAAGCATGCGGCTCTCGTTCGTAACAGGTCAGGCATGCCGGTTCACCGAGCCCGTTCGCCTTTTCGATCTCCGATAGAAGCGGTGTTAAGCAACCTGTGTCGCGTGCGAGATATTCCCGGTACATTGAAAGGCATTCCTCAGGCGACTTGGCCGTCTTGCGATTTATCGAAGGATTTCCGCACGCCTTAAGATGAAGATAGCCTACGCCCGCATCTGCGAGTGCTCTTTTCATGACGCTGCCGATGTAACGTCGGTTGTAGCTAAATGGGGTTTCTCGTACGTCGAGCACGATGCCGACCCCGGTTCTTACCAAGATCTCGCTATACGCTTCGAGCGTGAGGCCCTGATAACCAAGCGTGAATACTCGCATAATGAGCTGTGTTCTGAGAAAATCTCAAGGCGATGCGCTTGAGGCTACCTATTTATACGCAACCGCGCGCGCTGTGTCAACGTCTTTACTTCTCAAACTTACGGTATTAGCTAGAACGTGGTCGAATGTCTTTTTTGCAAATCCCGCGGGCCGTTTACTGACGAACATATCATTCCTGCGGCATTAGGAAACGATGACCTTATCCTTGTTGATGAGGTTTGTTCGAAATGCAATAAGCAACTTCGGAGACAAAGTCGAGCGGCCGAAGCTCGAGAAATCCCCAATCGCATTTTGGAGAGTTTTCTTGGGCCTGCAGAACCGCGATGGAATCATCCGTTCCGCCGATCTGTCGCAACCCGGAAGAGAAAAAGGTTTATGGAAGTCGACACACCCTGCGCGCTCCAAGATCGTCAGAAAATAGTTCTTGGATAAAGCTTCTTGAGCCGTTTTTGAATCTCATTGACTCTGGCTTGTTTGTCGAGAATCATTGCTGCAAATTATACGACTGTATCGTCTTCGCCTCAAAACTGACAGGGAGGCGGCTTTACAAGCTCGATTTCCATCTCACCTTCGCCCCTAAACTCTCGAAGCTCGTGTAAAGAGAACGCCGATTTCCGATCATGAATATATTTCGCGTTAACCCCGCTCCATTCGGATCCTCCGAAAAACATTGACAAATAAGTAGTGCTCAAACTATTCTACCAACTCCTTTTTCGCCACGCCGGAAGGACCGTGTGCTGAAATCGGCGGACATTCTGTTCACCACTGAGATTAGTTTCAAGCCAATTTGGGAGCACTCCATGTCGATACCACGGTACTTGACCAAGTCGAGATTTAAACTTGCGTCAGAATGTCCCACCAAGCTCTTCTATACGGGCAAAAACAATGTATACGCGAATCAAAAGATCGACGATCCTTTTCTAATGGCTCTTGCCAAAGGCGGATTTCAAGTCGGCGAACTGGCCAAATGCTATTTTCCCGGGGGTATCGAAGTCAAAGCAGGACGAGGTGACTACGAAAGCGCCTTGAGTCAAACAGACGAGCTGCTTCTCTCCGAAAATGTGACAATCTTCGAGGCTGCGATTCGGTACCGTAAATTTTTTATACGCGTTGACGTTTTAGTAAAGATTGGAAATCAACTCGAGTTGATCGAAGTAAAGTCGAAATCGTACAGAGAGGGCGAGTCGCAGTTTTTCGGTAAGACCGGAAAATCGATCGATGCCACATGGAAGCCGTATCTGTACGATGTGGCTTTTCAAAAGCACGTCGTTCTGAATGCATTCCCAGACCACTCGGTGTCAGCTTACCTAATGCTTGCAGATAAAGCATCTTTTTGTCCGACCGACGGACTCAATCAGAAGTTCAGGGTAAAGACCGGCGTTGATGATCAGAAGTACGTCGAACTGGCTGCCGAGCTCACTGCGGAAGAAATCCACCCTGATTCCTGGATACTACGGAAAGTGCCAGTAGACAATGCCTGCGACCAGATATTTGCCGGGACCGACATGAAACTGCCCGACGCCAATCCGCATAAACACAAGTTCTTTCAGATCCTAGGTAGAAAGAACGATCGAATGCAGCACCTGACCACCATGACTCGCTTTCTGTTGATCGAGGAAGCTGGAGGCTACGCGGACTTAAAGGACTCGGCTGTCGTCGATTTTATAGTGAAGCATGAGGTTCCCGACGGCATAGGAAACTATTCTTTGGAGAACCGAGACTTTGCCAAGGCGTGTTTGAGAAATCTTAATGAATTCTTCTCCATCTTTGAGAATGATCCCATGTGGGACGAAAACAACGGCATCAAGGAACTGGGCAGGGAATATCTAACTATCTCGCTTTATTTCCTCGTTCGCCATCTGAGACACAACTATGTAATCGGCGATCCTGAAAAGGACTTGATCCGCCGTTTCTTCTATGAGTTTTACGCTCGCTGGTACAAAGGCGACCAGGACGATAACGACATTGAAAGGTTCAGCAACCGGCGTCAGCAGAGTAAGAACGATTTGCAGGAACGGGACATTATATTTAGGCAACTTTTCTTTGATTTCCTGACCAAAGAGAATGCCGAACTTCTCACCATCGATAAGAAACGGGCCTTTAACGAGGCGGAAAGGATTAGAATCTATCGACGGGACAATGGACTGTGCCAGCATTGTATCGCTGAAGGAAAACCAGAAAGCGAAGCACAGGTAAGCTGGACGCAGTACCAAGCGGATCATATTCTTGCCCACGCGATGGGCGGTGAAACAGCCGAAGAGAATGCCCAAGTCCTGTGCCAATATCACAACGCGAAAAAAGGTAAAAGCCCCGATATAGCAGCGAGCTAAGAGTCATCTAGCGGAAGCTTGAAAGTTGCTGCGCATTCATCTTAAATCAAATTGCATATGAAAACTGAAATAGCAAATGTTACTGATCCTGCAATTGCAATAAATGTGAATAAGACCTACCAGCTTGTGAAGAATGCGGATGACCTGTATGACTACACACGCGGGATTTGGCGGGTGAATTTAGATCATGTTCGAAACGCCCGATACGCGTTTTCCGTCGTTCAAGGTGTCATTAAGGAAGTCTATGAGATCGATAGTTGGCATTCCGCAGGATCAACCAAATATAAGACCGACCGCGACTTCCTAGGCACGGACATGAAGCCGAGATCAGAGTTCATCGGGAAAATTGCGCCGGATGAAATCCGAAATAGGTATCTCGGCAAAACATTAGAA
>CADEEU010000156.1:0-4327 GCA_902826385.1 uncultured Acidobacteriota bacterium
CCGGGGAGTCGGGCTGGACCGTGGAGAGATCGACAAAATAGTAGAGCGATCCGGCGCGGAGAGCCAGGCAAGGTACGACGACTCTGAAAGCCGCTCTCGTGGTCATGATTCGAAAGGGTATGATCCGCGGAAGCGCCGCAAGAATTTTCTAAGCGAGTTGTTCGACTAGGTAACGAACCGCCGAAGGCTGGCAACCGATCGGGCTCCGACATTCAGGAGGTAAACGCGATTGGGCGGCTTGTCGGGATAAGAAATGAAGGAAACGCTGGAACAACGCAGCACATTTTCGACAGCTCTGAATGACGGCTTGCCATATCTGGCCTGGAGCATCGCTCTGCTTGCAATGGCGGGGAGCCTCTTTTTTAGTGAAGTGATGGACTTGCCGCCATGCATTCTTTGCTGGTACCAGCGAATTGGGATGTATCCGCTTGTCATCATCATCGGAGTCGGAATCATTTTGCGTGACAGGCGATTGAAGAGCTATGCCTTGCCGATTTGTCTAGCAGGGCTCGCAATTTCGATTTACCATAATTTGCTTTACTACGGGCTGATTCCCGAAAGCATAACGCCATGCGCCGAGGGAATTTCCTGCACATCGCGCCAAATCGAATGGTTCGGGTTTATTACGATTCCGCTGATGGCGCTTAGTGCTTTCGTTATCGTCACATCGTGCTTGTTGCTTCACCGACCAAAGGACAAATAGGCTTATGCGAAAAGAAATCATTATTTTAGTTGCGATCATAGTTGTTGTGATCGTAGGCATGGTCGTCGGTTCGAACTATTATCGGCGATCACTTCAAACCGGAACAACGTCTAACAATAGTTCAGTTAAATCAGCTATCAGTCAGGAACAGCTCGTGCGACCGGACAGTCCGACTCTTGGCCCCACGAACGCTCCAGTTACGATCGTCGAATTCTACGACCCTGAGTGTGAGGCTTGTGCCGCTTTCGCCCCGATCGTTAAAAAGATCTACAGCGAGTACGGCGGAAAAGTTCGGCTCGTAATGCGGTACATGCCGCTTCATCCAAACTCTGTTACGGCCGCGACTTTTACCGAGGCAGCGGGTGAACAGGGAAAATACTGGCAAGCTCAGGAACTGCTATTTCAGAAACAATCCGAATGGGGCCAGAAACACGGTGCCGCCGCGTCAGCGGCCCCTCCGAATATCAACGCTCTGTTTGAAGGGTATGCGAGGGAACTGGGGTTGGATCGGGCCAAGGCTGCCGGGGCTGTCGCGGAGAATCGTTACGGGGCGAAAATAGAACGCGACAAGAAGGACGGCCAAGATCTGGGCGTCCGGCAAACACCCACGTTTTTTGTGAATGGCCGAAAACTGATCCAGTTGAGTGAGGGGTCATTAAGGGAATTGGTGGCCGCTGAAATGGGTAAATAATCCCTTTGGAATTGTCGAATTAGAAAGATTGGCTCAAAGTTGAATACCAAAATATGATGCAAGATGGCGATCCGCACCACGGTCACACGGATCCAAACAATCTTTACTACTTTCTAATACTTGCGCCGATTGCGGTATTTGCTCTTATCTACTTCGGTTCAAAGTTGATGACCTATCTCGAACATCGTCGCAACCGGACAGGTGCTTTTCGGGAGGATCCCTCTAACGAAGATCGAGATCTATAAAGAGCCGAGGCTGTCGAAAAAAGGCTCTCATAGATAAAGGAAACAAGTTCGAATGGAAACAACTACGAAAGTTTCACTTTGGCAGGACACGAAATTCCGCTGGATGATTTTCAGCGTGACTATTGTCGCCGTATTTGAGTTTCTTTCGCTTGCGGACATTGATGTATTCAGGTACATCGTCCCCGAAAGATATTCTCGGTGGCTTGCGGCCGGCTTTTTTGCTGCGATCATCATTGCCATAGGTTGGCGCACTCTTTTTAGCGGATTACAAGCTCTTGCCAAGATCAATTTCAAAAGCATAAATCTGCTGATGACGATTGCCATCATCGGTGCGTTTTATCTTGGAGAATACGAAGAGGCGGCGGTCGTCGTTGTACTTTTCACTCTTGGCGAAACACTGGAAAAATTTGGCATCGCTTCGAGCAAATCGGCGCTCCAGGCCCTGGTCGACCGCACGCCCAAAATGGCGGCGATCAAAAATGCCGCCGGTCAGATCCTGGAAATTCCCGTGGAGGAAATCAACGTCGGTGACATTTTGGTTCTCAAACCATCGGATATGATCTCGCTGGACGCGGAAGTCGTCAGCGGTTCGTCTTCGGTGGACGAGTCAACGATAACCGGCGAGCCGCTGCCAAAAGACAAGCACGAAGGCGACTTGGTTTTTGCCGGCACCCTCAACATGCAGGGATATCTCGAAGCACGCGTGACAAAACTCGCGGCCGATTCAACGCTTTCGAAAATTATTGACATCACTTTTGCCGCGACGAAAACTAAAGCTGAAACGCAGAAGTTCATAGAAACTTTTGCTGGTTATTACACTCCCGCCATAATCGTCGTTGCCGCATTGCTTGTCATCATTCCGACCCTGTTTTTCGCCCAGCCGTTTAACCAATGGTTCGAGCAGGCAATTACGATCCTGGTTATCGCCTGCCCTTGCGCCCTGGTTATCAGCACGCCGATTTCGATTTATGGGGCTATCGGCAATGCTTCCGCAAAGGGCGCTTTGGTGAAGGGCGGTAAATACATAGAGGCAATCGGACAAATCAAAGCCGTGGCGATGGACAAGACCCGAACTTTGACCTACGGAAAACCAAAGGTAACCGATGTGATCCCGTTCGGGGAAACGACCCGCGAACATTTGCTGGCGTGCGCCGCGGGAATCGAATCTTACTCTGAACACCCGCTCGCTCAGGCCGTCGTAGATGCGGCGAATGAGGAAAAGATTGAAATTCACGGTGTCGAAAACTTTCAGGCAGTGATGGGCAAGGGAGCGAAGGCCGATTGCGTCGTCTGCTATGACAAACATCACTGTATTGGGAAACTACCGTTCATTACGGAAGAGCACCAAGTCCAGGAGGAAGTCGTCAAGCAAGTTGAAGCATTGCAGCTGCAGGGCAAGACCTCGATTGTCGTCAGCAGCCATGACGGCGTCGAAGGGGTAATCGCTTTAACCGACGAAATCAAAACCGAAAGCAAATCGACCATCGCTGAACTGCGAGAATTGGGTGTGGAAATAGTAATGATGACGGGCGACAATCACGCGCCGGCGATGCTGGTGGCCAAGGAAGTCGGTATTACTGAAGTAAAGGCTGAAATGCTACCCGAAGACAAAGCAGATGCCGTCCGCGAGCTTCTGGCGAAGTATGGAGCGACCGCGATGGTGGGCGACGGCGTGAATGATGCCCCGGCATTGGCTTTGTCTTCAGTAGGTATAGCGATGGGCGCGGCTGGCTCGGATGCGGCGATCGAGGCGGCTTCAATTGCGATATTAAATGATCGCCTGGAACTAATCCCGTATCTGATCCGCCTGGGCAGAAGAACAATCTCGACGATAAAGATCAACACGGCGCTCGCCATCGCCACGAAACTCGTTTTCGTCGTTCTAGCAATTCTGGGAATCAGCAGCTTGGCGTTGGCGATTTTCGCCGATGTCGGGGTGACGGTTCTGGTGATTTTGAACAGTCTGCGATTGTTGAGCTTTAAGTAACTTTGTTCGACCCCACAGCGGACTCAACCATGAATACATGTTGCCAACTCGGGCACATATATTTGGCGGGCGTCGGCAGAGATTTATTTCGGGCCGGCGATTGTTAGATTGTAGAGATACTACTCTGCAAAGGAGTTTCAAAACGATGCCTTCAAATTTCGGAAAAGTTTTTGCTTTTCTTTTACTCTGCGGTTTGTGGACTTTCGGCGCAGCGAATATCTGCGCTCAGGGGAACAGCCAACAAAATCCTCCGTCGCGAAAAGTTTTAAAACCAGAAATGGAAGGTCGGACAATTCCCGAAGCAGCAGGGGTTGACATTCCGGCTAATGGTACGCAATCGATTCAAACAATCGAGGACGGCGACAAAATTGTTTCCGAAGATGCAAAGACATCCAAAAAAGAAAGAACCGGATCGGCAGATACTATTCAGCAAGTTAGTTCAGGCAACTTCAAGCATAATTTCACCCTGAACGGAGGCCGGGAAATGCCGGCCGCCTCTTTTGACGACACGAATTATTCTCCTCCGCTTGACGATCCGGCGAAGGTTCAAAACGGAAAAGCGGAGGGTTTTCGCTGGCGCCCGGCAATCGCTCAATCGATGATGTTTCTCGCTATCCAGCATGGTTACGCTTTTACGCAGCCGAAAACGCGGCAGGCTTTGAAGGGGAAATTTTGGAAGGATTACGCCAATTCTGTTAAAT
>CADEEU010000156.1:4337-8341 GCA_902826385.1 uncultured Acidobacteriota bacterium
ATCCGATGCAGGGTTCGTTTACCGGATTCATCTATGTGCAGAATGACCCGAAAGGACTAAAACAGCAGTTCGGTACATCCGGCAAATACTGGAGCAGCCGTTTGAAAGCGTTTGCATGGTCTGCGGCATGGTCGACGCAGTTTGAAATCGGACCTGTCAGTCAGGCATCGATCGGCAATATCGGCCTAAAGGGAAAGCAGACGTGGGGGGACATCGTGGTAACACCGACCGTCGGAACCGCGATGCTCGTCACCGAGGACGCAATTGACCGCTTTATAATTAAACGCATCGAACGCAGTACAAGCAATTTTTACATCCGTATCTTCAGCCGGATGTTTCTAAGTCCTACCCGTACCGTCGCCAATCTTTTTAGATTCAAGGAGCCGTGGTATCGGGACCGACCGACCGGACACTAAAAATAAATGGGCGAATGCACCTGACGTAGCCGATGCCAAAATCCTTACGCCTATAAAAATGAACAAATATAAAGTCAAACGGAAGACAGGGGAATCAAAACGCGAGGGAAAGCCCGCGGCGTTTTCAGCTGAATCAAAAGTGAAGGGCAGCGGTGGTAAACCGGAACTTCCGGGGATCCACATTATCAGTGATCAAGACATCGAAGGCCATTTTGGCAAATCTGACGTCGAAGAGCTTGGCGGGGCGAAAACTAATAACATTCAGGCTGCCGAGCGAAAAACATCATCTATAAGAACGGACGCTTCTACCGCGATCAAACGCCCGAAAGCCGCTGTTAATCTTCAACTCGATAGACAGGCATGGGGCCAGGCCACAGCGGACGCCAAGCGGCTCGGACTTGAAATATCGCGCTATGTAGAACTGGCTCTCGAGCGATACAGGAATGACGGCGGGAAAGCTGCCTAAGTGGAATGATCTTGCCAATCGTTACAGTGTTCATCGGCGTGATTTCACTCTCGACACAGTTTTGGATCGGGCTTATTGTCGCGATCGGCCTGGCTGCAATTTTATTTCTAACAGCGAAATTCCGATTGCGCAGATTCAAGTTTTCCGATGACGACATGAAGGCGGCCGGACTTAACCATCGCCAACGTCGCCAGTTCAAGGCGAAGCTCAAGAGGAAACGACGTCAAAAAAGGATCCGTTTCTAGCCCATGGCTGCCGCTCCGGAAGCCGTCTTGCTGGTGCTACACGGAATTGTTCCGATGCTCCAGCCCCAGTTGACTTCGGGTGTGAATGCCTTATGAGCGTTCACGTGGTACTCGCCGAGGCTCCGAGCATAAAGGTTGCACGTCGGCATTCAAGATCGCCCACGTTACGGCCGAAACCCAACACGAAGGCTTCGCATGACACGAAACACATCCATAGTTGAGGAGGAATCGTCATGAACAAACAAGAACATTGGGAAAGAGTTTATCAGACAAAGGCTCGCGACGAGGTTAGTTGGTTTCGCGAACATCTCGATACCTCACTTCGGATGATTGAAAACACGGGTGTCGGCAAAGATGCGGTAATGATCGACGTCGGCGGAGGCAATTCGACGCTTGTTGACGATCTTCTTGAACAGGGATTCGTGGACATCGCTGTGTTGGATATTTCCGACAGCGCCATCGCCGGAAGCAAAGAACGACTTGAGGAAAAAGCTTCCCTAGTGAACTGGATCGCGGCAGATATTACGGCTGTCGACCTGCTTGGGGCTCACTACGACCTTTGGAACAACAGTGCCGTCTTTAATCTTCTGACGGACGAAGAAGACAGACGCAAATATGTCGAACTGGTCATGCGATCTCTTAAACCCGGCGGACACATAATAGTTGCGTCTTTCGGTGTCGACGGCCCTCAGAAATGCAGCGGCTTGGATGTCGTCCGTTATAGCCCAGAATCTATGCACGACGAATTCGGGGACACATTCAATTTGGTCGAAAGCGTCGGCGAAACCCACAAGACACCGTTCGGAACCACGCAGGACTTTGTCTATTGTTACTGCCGTAGAATGTAGAGAATGGAAGAGATCCCGATCATTTGTACGCTCAACGACGAAGAGTTTCGCAAACGTGAACGAGAAGTTCTAGACGCCATAAAGGCGTCCGTGCTGGCAACTGAAGAGACCGACGAAGGTTACAGCTTTCGCTTTGCGTCTAATGATGCGTCCTTCGCTGCGTTGAATGAGTTTATCGTTCTCGAACGCCGTTGCTGCCCGTTCCTCGATTTCAAAATGACCGTCCCTCGGGGAGACGCAGATATACTCCTCGAACTCTCCGGCCCTCGCGGCGCAAAAGAATTCATAGCAGCAAACTTTCGACCCGAAGATTAAGATGGAGCTTGCCAAATCTATATTATTTTTCATCGCAGCCGGGCTATGCGAGATCGCAGGCGGTTATCTCGTCTGGATTTGGATCCGTGATGGAAAGAGTATTTGGTACGCCGCTCTCGGTGCAGTCTTGCTTGTTCTCTACGGGATCGTTCCTACACTTCAACCCGCTAACTTCGGACGCGTTTACGCGGCCTATGGCGGAGTATTCATTGTTCTATCGTTATTATGGGGCTGGGGCATCGACAGAACTCCACCAGACCGCTTCGATCTAATCGGCGCGACGGTAGCGCTTGTTGGAGTTTTCATTATAATGTACTGGCCGCGATCGTAAATGCAACTACCATCCTAGCTCAGATATGAACCCTACCATTAACGAACTTGTCGTTTACGTTCCCTCCGAAGATTTCGAGGTTTCAAAAGCCTTCTACACGGCGCTCGGATTTACTCTTACCGAAGGGTGGGGCGGCACGATGGATTGCGAACTCGGCGGTGCAAAGTTTCGCCTGCAAAATTATTACAACAAAGATTGGGCCGAGAACTTTATGATGAAGTTCAATGTTGACGAGGTTCAAAAGTGGTACGAACATTCAAAAACCGTGATCGAGGCGACTACCTACGGACACGCACGTATCGCTGAGCCCGAAGTGATCGGCGACACAACAATACTGCATGTCTGGGATCCGTGCGGCATCTTACTTATCTTCATCAACTGAATAATGGGGCAGTGAACAGACCTTCTGCCTGTCTCTATTTCTGAAAAGCAAAGTATGTGGCTAATCGGCGCTCTATCTGTCGAAAGTCCTTCCCGGCGTGGTATTAGTTTTTATACACTGATCAATTATGGAGAGCCTTAGCGATTACATTAACTCTGAAATACGTTTTGCCGACGAATCACTTAAGAAGGGCGATTCAAAGGCCGCCTTCGAACATCTCGAACGGGCTCACGTTTTGGGACAGGCCATCACCTATGAGCACACGCGTATTCATTGGCGTATGTTGAAACTTGGTTGGAAGAAAAAAGACTTTCGCGAGATATTTGGGCAGTTGCTTCGCATTATCGGTGCTTCTACCAAAACGCCCTTTGGCATTTATCCAACGGGTAACACAGGTGGTTCGAATGTCTGGTTTTTCCGACGGATGCCGATCGCAGAAGACTTGAAACAGATCCTCGATACAGTGAAGAACAGTTAGCCAGCGTTGCACACCGTCGATTCAAGTTGGGTCCGTCTTTCGAGGCGGACCCAGTTTTCATTTTCAAACTTGGACGGACTCGGAACACGCCGGCAAGATTATCGCCTCTTTGTCGCTCAGATCTGAACCCACGGGGAATGATCGAAGCTCAACCGCGGGACTTGGCTGGATCGAAAATCAACCGGTAGGTTAGAAAAGAAACCATTCTTGGATACCCAGCACGAGGTTAAACAGTGACCGATCACTCCACGCGTCAGCTGCGTCAGCTATTCGAGAGAAGGTTGGTCATGCGGCAACTCCTACGTAGGTGCGCCGCTTTCCGGCGATCCGGTCTTCATATTCCAATATGTCGATGATCCTGTAGCGAATTTGATTGCCAATCCTGATCGCTCTTAAATGGCGAGGGTTCGACTTTGGCAAGGCTCGAAGTCGCTGGAACCTCTTCGCAATAGCATCTACTGATCCCGTGAGGTGCCATCTTTCTGCGAGCTGCTGGTTATCAAGTATTTCATTGTTCATCCGG
>CADEEU010000157.1 GCA_902826385.1 uncultured Acidobacteriota bacterium
TCGGCGGTGCAATTCCGGCCTGCTGTGCCCTTAGAAGGAGAAACGCGTCGGTCGAGTTCGACAGCGTGAAAAGAGCGATCACGACAAGGAAGCGTTTGAAGTTGCCGTCGAATTCCTTGAGCGAAAACTGAATCGGCATTGCGTCGAATTCGCGTACCGGTTTAGTCTCTTCGTGAACGAAGAACATTATCAGCAGAATGCCGATAACGACGGGTATCGATGCAAAAAGAAAGACTTGCTGGTATTCACGTGCGGTCGGCAAATATTGGTCCGCGGCAATGTAAGAAAGCAGTAGAAACGCGACGATCGGCCCGATAACCGCTCCGAGGTGGTCGGCGGCGCGGTTAAAACCGAAGGCAAGCCCGCGTTTTTCCCGCGGTACGCTTGCGGCCAAAAGGGCGTCGCGTGGCGCACCGCGAATTCCTTTCCCGACGCGGTCGGTCATCCGGACGGCGAGCACTTGCGGCCAACTGCTTGCAAACGCAAGAAGCGGGCGAACCACCGCCGCGAGCGCATATCCAAGAAAAACCGGAAGCTTGCGTCTGTGAAACCGGTCGCTGAGATAGCCCGAAAAAAGTTTCAGCACACTCGCAACGGATTCCGAAAAGCCTTCGATCAAACCAATGAAAAATGGCGAAGCGCCTAATGTGAGAAAAAGAAAGGCCGGAAGCAGGGGATAAATTATCTCGCTTGAGACGTCGTTAAGAAGACTGACGAGACTAAGGACGAAAACGTTCGCGCCAAGGCCGCGGTAACGCCGCCAAAAACGAAACCGCGCGTGCTTTGGCTGTTCTTCCATCTAAAGGTAGAACAGCCTTTCCAGGCTGTTCAAAAAAAGTTTCTAACGACGTGCTGGAATGCCCACGCTGCCTTATCGCCTTTTCTCCGTGGGCGGTTTCAGTTTCGGCTCGCCGTCCGAGCTGAAATACCAGAGCAACGTGCTGCCCGCAACGGCTATCAGCAGAATGATTCCGACCACAATCATCCGGAACGCCATTCTCGCCGTTTTTTTCAGGGCTTTAAACGCCACGTACGCCACGCCCAGAAACACGAGAAAAAACGAAACGGCGACGATAATTCCTATAGTTCCGCCGCTCGGTGCCATTTGAAAAAGTAAGAAAACGTTCATTCGTCAGCTTTTCGTGTCAAGGCTTTCTCAAGCTCGTCGATCTCTTCATCGGTCATCTGACCGGTTTCGGCCGGCAGTGTATATTCTTCGTCGGCCCACGCACCGAAATCCAGCATCTTGCACCGTTCCGAACAGAACGGCCGGAACTCGTTTTCTTTGTATTCGGTTTCTTTACCGCAATTTGGACATTTAATAACAGGCATATCCCATGGTCAGCGGACAGAATAGCATACAAAATACACGCGATAAATTCTGTTTCGCACAGCAAAACTTGTTGAATCTTACCCGCTTAGATGCAAATATATTGTAAGTAACAGGCCGCCGGACGGCATCAAACCCGAACAAACTCGAATACGGGTTCGTACAAACACGCGATGAGAGGATTTTGTTATGAGCGATTACAAAGAGCGCTTTGAAAAGTGGCAGAAAGGCGCAAAAGAAAAGTTTGAAGAGATCGATAAGCAGCTCGGACTCAAAGATAGGATCGAGGAAGGCGTCCGCACCGTAGCCGAAACCGCGCAGAAAGGTGCGGAGAAGATAAAGACCGAAGCCGAAAAGACCGAGGTCGGAAAGCAAGCCGTAAAGGTCGCTGAGGCAACGGTAAAGACCGCCGAAGGAGCCGCGAAAAAAGCATGGACGGCCAGCGAGCCCATCCGCGACGCTGCCGAAGATGCCGGCGATAAGGCCACCGAAGTGGCAAAGGAAGTCGGTAAAACCGCGGGCGAAGTGATCGATGCCGCCGGAAAAAAAGCGGGCCAGGTTATCGACGGAGCGTTCGATACCGCGGCTAAAAACGCAAAGCGGGTCGGCAAGGCCTTTTCGTTCGGTGCGACCTGGACGCGTACGATAGATTCCGCGTTGAGCGCCTTTTCGAGAACATCGGGCTGGATACAGGAAAATCCGCTGCAGGCGGTCGCGACCGGCGCGTCGATGGCTGTCGGCGCAGGCCTCGGCGTAGTGTTTACCGGCGTCAGCTCGCACTGGCTTTTCAACTCGGCCCTGCCTGCGTGGTCTGTGAAAAAGATAGCCGATCAATTCAACGGTTATCTCAAAAATCAGGAAGAACTGATCGAAAAAGGCGAGCTTAGCGACGCCGATGCCGAACGGGTAAAGTTCGAACGCGATATCGCGAAGCGCATCGGTGCTCCGCTGCTAGGTGCGTTTTCGTTCGCCTCAGGCGCGGTCATGATGACGAACGTCCTGAACCCAAAAACCGTCACCGGAGCCCCGATAGACTGGCTGCTCGGCGGCAACCCGCTGCTCGAAGGCGTCTGGTTTTTCGGTAACGGAATGGTGTGCTTTAAGACAAGCTACGACTTCTTTATGATCGCCCTGGAAGATCAAGACGACGTGCAGAAGATTGTCAAGGAAATAAAAGGGCTGTTGCCGCAAGCGGCTTAGAATCGTATGGCGTTTCAACCGCAGAAAGTCTATTCGCTTGAAGAATATCTCGATCTTGAAAGGCGGTCGGAAGAGAAGTTTGAATTCTGCAACGGACACGTATGGTCGATGAGCGGGGCGAGCTTCGCTCACAACCAGATTGTGATGAACCTGTCCATTGACCTCGGCTCCAGGCTGCGCGACAAGGGTTGTTCAGCCTTTCCTGCGGACATGAGAATCAAGGTGCCGTCGTACGAGCCTTATCGTTATTCGGACTTTTCGGCTTTGTGCGGCGAACCTCGGTTGGAGCAAATTGGCGGAATTGAAATGTTGGTCAACCCAAGACTGATCGTAGAAGTTTTGTCGGATTCGACCGAAGCCTTTGACCGTGGCGACAAGTTCAGCTATTACAAATCGATCGAAAGTTTCAGTGAGTATCTGCTCGTAGCACAGCACAGACCACACGTTTCTCAGTTCGTGAAGCATGGCGACGGGTTTTGGATGAATCATGAGTTCAACGATTTGATGGAGATCGTCGAGTTGAAATCTGTCTCATGTTCGATCCCGCTTTCGGTGATCTACAGGGACGTTACCTTTCCCGAGCCCGACCTCGACAATTCAAATGTGACGGAGCGGTTAACGTGAGTCTGAGGTTGCAATCGACAGGCTGAAAAGCTTGTCGGACTTAAAGTATCTTGATCGGAAACGGAAGGAAGCACAGGACAAAAATAACCAGTGTAAGGAAGGCCACGGCCTTCCTTTTTGCGTCGAGCGGCGTTTGGTCCCACGGGACCGGATGTTTAATTTTCATCATCACGGCGAGCAGGACCGCGATCAGAAAGCCGCTCGGGCCGTTGAAGAATATCCAACCCAGAATCGACAGCACCGCCATTACTACGAACGCTATGCGGCCTGTCCATCGATGGACTGTCTCGCCAAAAACTGCAAAAACCGCGTGGCCGCCGTCGAGCTGGCCGGAGGGAATCAAGTTTAACGCCGTCACGAGCAGCCCGACCCATGCCGCAAAATAGAACGGATTTCCAACGCCCGTGCTCAGGCTTACGCCGGAGAGAAACGCGATCAGCTTCATTATCAGCGGATCGGAAAAATAAAGTCCGCCGGGGTTTGCAAGCTGTTCGGCCGTGGCAGGCTGCATCGTGATCACGCCGATGATGGCGATGGGAATCAGCGCGACAAAGCCCGCGATCGGGCCGGCGACGCCGATATCGAATACGGCCTTTCGCGAGGGCATCGGAGATCTGATCTTGATGAAAGCGCCGAAGGTTCCGGCCGGGCCGAGCAGCGGCGGCGTCGGGATGAAGTATGGCAGCGTCGCGTCTACTTTATAAATCCGGCATGCCACATAGTGGCCCATTTCGTGACAGATCAGCACAAACAGCAGCGACAGCGAAAAGCTCAAGCCGTATTTGAGATAGGTAAGATCGGTAAAAAGTTGAATGACGGTCGAACCTACAAGTACTGCGTATTTGGATGGCAGGCGAAGGATAAATTCGCCGATCTGTCCCCAGCTTTCCGGATCGGCCTCGGGCAGTGTCGGAGTCAGTCCGAACGGATACAGCGTCCCTGCTATCGTCGTCGTGACAAGCGTCAAGGCGAGAAATCCGAAATGCTTCAGCCAAGTCAATGCCGAAGGTTTCAGGCTTTCGTCGATCAGCTTGTTGATAGTTGTTTCCGGAACTGCCATTTACAAACCAAAACAAAGGCCGCAAACCACAATCTTAACTTGTATTGATTGCGATTTGCGACCGAAACTTTAGAGCCGCCTAAGGACGGCAGATCTGGAGTTTAACCGACGGCCTTTGCCGTCAACTCTTTACCGGGTTTAAAACGGATAGTTTTGCCGGCCGGGATAGGCACTTCCATACCCGTTCGCGGGTTGCGACCGACGCCTCGTTTACGAGGCTTGACAACAAAAACGCCAAAGCCGCGAAGCTCGATACGCTTACCGAGTGCCAGGGCATCTTTCATCGCGTTGAAAAGTGAGTCGACAACCTGTTCCGCTTTCTGCTTAGGCACGCCGGTCTTATCGGCCACCTGGTTGACAATATCCAACTTGATCATCTTCTCCTCCTTTCGAAAAATGGTCGTGGAAGGGAAACTTCGTTATATTCGCCGTAAAAGCATCATAATCCCCTAAACCCACAACTGTCAAGATTTTGCGTAGGTCTTTCAGGCCGCCTTTTAGCCGATTTGCACACCCTGAAATCGGAGAAAATGGCCCAAAACTTCGTCCGGACATTCCAAATGCGGAAAATGTCCGATTCCGGGGACTTCGACGACATTCTTTTGAGTCGGGACGACCTCGCGAAACCTATCCACCAAGTGTTTACCCGAAACCGGATCGGCTGATCCGTTTATAAAAAGAAACGGCTGCGTGAGGTGCTGCAGCGGCTTTACCCAGCGTTCGCGAAATTTTTGCCGCTCGGTCATGTAACGGATTAGTTTGTGCGCGATAAGCTTTCCGTCGTTGTGTTTGAACAGCGTCAAGAAATCGTTCAGCTCCCCGGCCGTTGGCTGCGTGTCCGGGCCGAAAACCGACGCCAGGCCGGCAGCAAATCGGCTGTCGGGAATAAAGCGTCCGAAATATTTCCCGAGCGGCCCGATCAAAAGCTTTTGGGCCAATATCGGGCGATGGGTTTCCGGAAACAACGCGCCATTGAGAAAACAGATCGATTCGATCTCGAACCCCAGCTTCCCTTCTACCCGGCGGGCAAGCAATTCCTGCGTGATCGTGTTCCCGTAATCGTGGGAAAGGATGTGGATGCGATCTGCCTTCACGTGCCGGAGGAAAGCCTCGATCAGATCAGCCTGAGCAAATGTTGTGTAGTCAAACTCGTAAGGCTTCGCCGAAAAACCATACCCCATCATGTCCGCCGCGAAAACCCTGAAATGGGCCGCAAGCTCGTCCCAAATCTTGTGATAATCGAACGAAGCGGTCGGAAAACCGTGCAGGCAAAGCAACACTTGGGTGTTTTTGTCACCGCTTTGACGGTAAAAGATCGGAAACCCTTCGTGATCGAAGAATTCGCCGCTGTTTTTCCACTCGCCGAGACTGTACATAGATCATTTTCAATCTTATGTCTTCCTTTGCGTGCTTTGCGACTTTGCCTGAAATAAAACGGTATTTCAGCAAGAACCCATCTCCCTCAACCAATGCTATTCGAATCGCTCCTGTAAAAGTGCTAGAATCCTAACACGCTTTTTCACATCAAATAACTTCGGTTGAGGGCCTTGAAACTATGCGCTGGAGAGACCAACGGCAAAGCACGAATGTTGAAGACCGTCGCGGAATGGGCCGCGGCATCGCACTCGGAGGCGGCGGAATCGGCGTGCTTGTTCTGGCCGCTATCGTATGTTTGCTCGGCGGCGACCCGCGTCAGTTTTTGGAAAGCGGCGTGCCAGATCAATCGCAAGTGCAGCAGCCTTCGACAGCGAGCAACTCTGCCGCAAAACCGGCGGACGAGAACGAACAGTTTGCACGCGCATTGCTGGGCAATCTCGAAGATGCCTGGCGTCAGATACTGCCGCAGCAGGGCCGAGTTCGTTATCAAGACCCAAAGCTCGTCTTGTTTACCAATCAAGTTTCGTCGGCCTGCGGCTACGCGAGCGCCGCAACCGGTCCGTTCTATTGTCCCGGCGATAACAAACTTTATCTCGATTTCGCTTTCTTCGACGAGCTTCGGCGCGAGTTCAAGGCACCGGGCGATTTTGCCCAGGCCTATGTCATCGCCCACGAATTTGGGCACCACATCCAAAATCTGACCGGCATCATGGGCCGCGTTCAGAGCCAGGGTCAGAACAACCAGCTTTCCGTCGCCCTTGAGCTGCAAGCCGACTGTTATGCGGGAATTTGGGCGAACTATGCTCAGAAGCAAGGCCGTCTCGAGGCAGGCGACATCGATGAAGCAATCCGGGCCGCCGGCGCAGTCGGCGACGACATGATCCAACGCCGCACCCAAGGCTACGTCGTGCCGGATTCGTTTACTCACGGCTCGGCCGATCAACGACAGAGAGCGTTCGCCGTCGGCATGAAATATGGAAACATGCAGCAGTGCGAGGTTTTCAAGTAGTCGGCGAAAACGGCTTTCCGTACAGTTCCTGATAGGCCCAGCCGAGCACGCGTGCCTCGGCGGTGTAGAGCGTTTCGAGCCAGCAGCTTGATAGATACAGGCGGCGCTCTGCTTTGGTCGTCAGTTTTTCGGCCTTGACGATGACCGAATCGGTTGAAGTTTCGTCGATCTTGTTTGCCTCCGCAATTTCCGCTTTTGTGTTCCGTGCCTCATGAAGGGCTGCGGTCACGTCGTTCAGCCACAAGCCGAGCAAAGGTTCCGACCTGTTCTCTTGTAACGCTTGAAACGTTCCAACAGCAAACCGTGCCTCGGCATTTTCGAACGGGTATGTTGCAACATTGTTCGCGGCATCATCCTGCTGCTTCCACTGAAACAGTTCGTTAGTGTGCGGATGCCTGATCCGGGCGGTCCGTTCGTCGTAATTCAAAAACCACTCGATCAGGTCCGCGATCGATGACGGTTCCGGCAAACCGTCGGCCGCCCTTCGCAATTGCGGCGGTTTGATATCTTCCAGCGTTGCTTCGGTCATAGCTAGTCGAAATTTTACAACATAGCGACAGGCAAAATCTTTTTGACAACAATACTTATCTGCTCGATACTTATGTGCGGAGGTCCTAAGCTTAAAAGTCGAAGCGAATTCCTATGGCAACTCAATACAAACCCTGTCCCGGCTGTGGCACCCAGAATCCGGGCATCAACGTCCGATGCACGAACTGCGGCACCGTACTGCCGATCAGCCCAATGCCGATGCAGCACATGCCCCAAAGCACCGGTGTAAAACCTGCCGGTGCGGACAAGAAAGTCCTTGCCGGAATTTTAGCAATCGTTTTAGGATCGCTTGGAATTCACAAGTTTGTACTCGGCTACCAGCAAGAGGGAATCATTTTGATCGCCGCGACCCTGGTTGCCTGGATCATAGCCATAGTCACGTGCGGCATCGGTACCCCGCTTATTTTTATTCCTTCCGTCGTCGGTATTATCGAGGGCATAATGTACCTTACGAAATCTGACGAAGAGTTCGTTCAAACCTACATCGTGAACAAGAAGCCCTGGTTCTAGTCGCTGAGTTCTTTCGCTGTGTTCACCGGAATTATCGAAGAGCTAGGAACAATCCGCGAAACCGCTGTCTATGGAGGCGGGTCGCGGATTTCCGTTTCCGCGTCGGTTGTAACCGACGGAACGGCCGACGGAGATTCGATCGCCGTCAACGGCGTTTGCCTTACGGCTCTGGACGTTAGTCCGAAGGGATTTTCGGCCG
Organism: uncultured Acidobacteriota bacterium; assembly: GCA_902826385.1. Taxonomy (GTDB): domain Bacteria; phylum Acidobacteriota; class Blastocatellia; order Pyrinomonadales; family Pyrinomonadaceae; genus OLB17. The sequence goes on from CADEEU010000157.1 coordinate 7,859, forward strand.
ATCTTTCACAGGAAACGCTGGACCGCTCGACGCTCGGAAGATTGTCGGCAGGTTCCGCCGTCAATCTCGAACGCGCGGTCACGCCTTCCACCAGACTTGGCGGACATATAGTTCAAGGCCACGTCGATGGCCGCGGAACTTTCATTTCAGCAGTCGAAAGCAGCGGTTTTTGGACCATAAAGATCGGTTTCCCGCCTGAACTGGCTAAATATCTCGTTTACAAAGGATCGGTCAGCGTCGAAGGAATAAGTTTGACCATAGCCAAACTCGACGAAGAAAGCTTTGAGATTGCCGTGATTCCCAAAACCTGGAAAGTCACAAATCTCTCGACACTGAAACCCACTGATAACGTCAATCTTGAATCCGACGTTATCGCTAAATATGTCGAGAGAATGATGCTCACGAAATAGGCAATAGTACAAGTAAGAGTGATAATTGAAGATTGGATTTCAGTTATAACTTTTATTTTTCACTTATCA
>CADEEU010000158.1:0-5312 GCA_902826385.1 uncultured Acidobacteriota bacterium
TGCGAAAACGAGTTTTGAAAGCGAACGAGCGGCCTAAGAAATAAGGAACTGCGAGTTCTTTGCAATAGACTGCAAATGCTCACTGAGGTAGAATTCTTTGAACAAGGCGGAAGCACAGCTCGCCGGAGAAATAAACTCATGCCAGTCATTTCCATGTTTTACGGGATCATAATCAGCCTGTATTTCCTGGACAACAAGCATCACCACCTGCCCCATATTCACGCGAAATATGCGGAATTTGAAGCATCTATTGCGATTTCGGATGGCGAAATTCTCGCGGGCGAGTTGCCGCGAAAACAGCTACGGTTGGTCCAAGCATGGATCGAATTGCGCAGAGACGAACTAACCGCCGATTGGGACTTGGCAGCAAACGGCGAAACTCCATATAAAATCGATCCGTTATAAGGAAATATATGTTTTGGGACGTCAAAAATGTCAAACCCTTGCCGAGTTATCGTATCCAGGTGGAGATCGAGGATGGGCGCAAGGGCGTTTTCGATGTAACGCCCTATCTTGATCACGGAGTGTTCAGGGAGCTTAGAAATGTCCACTACTTTAATCAGGTCGGCATCCGGTTCGGTGCGGTCACATGGCCCAACGAACAGGACATTGCACCAGAGACTCTCATAGCAGAACTGGTGCCGCTAGATTAAACTCCCTTCGAATTCCTCGCCACCGGCGAACTGATCGAAGTCACGCCTAAAGCTATCCCATTGTGAAAGCGCGTGCCAAAGGCTAACGAGCATCCGAAGAAAGGGGATTATAGTACCTAATGAGTAAGAGTGATCCGGTAGTCTCGTTGACTGCCTTGGATGATGCCCTCATTCCCGTTCAGCTGAATCCCACGCAACGCCTCCGTATAAGGATTATCCTGGACCGGAACCACATCCTGTATATGGAGATTTGAATTAACCTTTCTCCAAGTCTCTCCGCCATCGCGCGTCAATGCAATTGCGGCGTCCTCGCTTACTGCTACTCCGATACCACTTTCAGTAAAATCTACCGACCACCACTCGTGATTGATTACACTGTCGTCTAGATTCCTGGGTACTTTCCAGGTCACCCCCAGATCTTCAGAATATCGGATACTGTTTTTTCCAAACAGCCAAAAACGACCGTCGGGCGAACGCGACAGCGACATCACCCGCCCAAAGTCTCGTTTTAATATAGACTTCCAAGACTTGCCCCCGTCGGAAGTGCGCCAAAGCCATCCGCCTGCGCCGATCATAATTACAACTTTTTCGTCGACAAAAACGATTTCCCACGGTGTGTCGATCTCGCGAGTTCTAAAACTTTTCCTCCACGTTCTTCCGCCGTCTGTGGTCCTGTAGACTGCTAGCGAAGTATTTCCGCGAAATCCGGCCCTCCCGGCAACAAAGCCCACGTTGGCGTCGATGAACTTGACCCTCAGATTGTCCATCCATTCAGGCAACTCTACGTTTTGCCATGAGTGACCGCCGTCGCGAGTTTCAATAAGAACGGAACCGCTGGCCCAGCCTGTATTGGAATCTAGAAATTCGAGGTCATTCACCGTGAAGCCGCCCGTCGCTTTCGGAAGACCGCTCGGTTCAAAAATACGCTGCGACGTCTTGCCACTGTCGTGCGAGATCCGCATTCCATCCTGCAAATAGAGGGCAAGGATCCGCGATTCGCCTAGGTAAACCGAATCGTACATGCCAAGGTAGCCTGAATTCGAATTCCACTGGCTTCGGTCCGAATTCCGAACATCGATCCTCTCCAGAATGATTTCGTAATGCCTCGTCAATTCAGTGATTTCGTGTCGCCTTGGTGCTTCACCCCGCGAAATTACGCCGGTACGATAGCCAAAAAAAGAAAACGCCAAAAACGCGAAAAGAAAGGTAAAAATGAAGGCTGGAATGGAAGGAAGATGGCGTCTCATAGGAGTTCGATTGTTTGACAAATAGTAAGCCGCTACCTGCAAAAAAGCAAAATATATTGTCGCCGATAGAGGGTTCTGATGAAGTAAGCAATTACGCTGGATCATCCGTGTCTGTTTCTTTCGTCAATTCGTCGTCTTCCCGGGGATCGAAATCTTCGTAACCGTGGGCGTCATCATAGTAATACTCGTGATTCTGCTGATCATCGCTCCATCGCGTTTTTTTGTAAGCGACTTTTTTCTCTTCTTCGCGCTTTTCGTCTTCCATCGGCTTTTCATGCATAAATCATTTATAATCAAGTTGATTTACTTTTGCCAACTTATTGATTGCCGTTAAAATGGAGCTATGAAGAGAACGCCTAGAGAAAAGCTTCTAAACCCGACGCCCGGGAGCAAGATTGCCGCCGCTCGTGACTTTGGGATCGACCTCACGCAACTCGCCGAAAACTTAAAGTACACGGCTGCGGAGAGGATCAAGCGCAACGACGACGCGGTAAACTCGGTTCGGCAATTTGCCGAAGCCGTGCGAATCGCAAAAGCAAAACAACGGAGTGAGCCTTAGTGTTTGACCTACTAAAGGCTGTGCAGATGTTCTCCGCGGCGGACGTTGATTTTATCGTCATAGGTGGAATCGCCATCAGAGGGCATGGCGGCAGTTACATTACCGAAGATCTAGACATTTGTTATTCGAGAACTCGCGAGAATCTAAAGAAGATCGCCGACGTGCTTGCGCCGCTGAGCCCCAGGCCGCGCGGAATAGATGATTCGCTTCCGTTTGTATTCGATTGGACCACACTCCAACATGGCACAAATTTTACTTTTACAACGTCGCTTGGTGATATTGACCTGTTGGGTGAGGTCAAAGGAATCGGCCACTACGACGATCTGTTGTCGCAGTCACTCGAAATCGATTTGAACGGATACAAAACCAAGTTGCTTTCCATTCCTGCCTTGATCATTGCGAAGGAAGCTGCAGGACGTGAAAAGGATCGCGTCGGTTTGCAGGTTCTCTACGCGTTGCAAGAGGCCGTCAACGATGAAGATTAATATGTCGCGAAAAATCTTTCTTGGCTATTTATTAGTTATCGTTTTCTTGGCGAGTTCGTCAGAGGCTGCCGCACAGAACCTTACCGTCCGCGACATCATGGCTGATCCGTCGATTGCCGGGATGCGGGTTGAGGGTGAGAAGCTTTCGCCTGACGGGACGAAGGTCGTTTACCTTTGGAACGCCGAGGGCAAGATGCCGCGGGATCTTTATCTTGTTGCAACAAGCGGCGGCCCGCCGACTGTTATTCTGAAAGTCAGCGAACTTCCGGTTCCCTCGCGAACGCCGGAACGGGAAAATAAGCTCGATTACGGGGTCAATCTTCGGGATGATTTTGCAAAAGCCCGTGAAAATCAGCTTGGCAATTTCGAATGGTCGCCGGATTCGAAGAAGTTTGTCTTCACGCACGGCGGCGACGTGTATGTGATGACGCTTGAGCCGAAAGCGGTGAAGCGATACACGCGTACCGCAGGGCCCGAGGCCGGTGCCCGTTTTCTCGACAATGACCGGATATTGTATTCACAGGGCGGCAACAGCTTTGTTTTGAACACGACGGACGCCACGCTGGCGCAATTGACTCGCGAGGCAAACCAGCAGAACTTTGTTTCGGTCGGTAATGTGGTTCCGAACAAAGCCGGAACGATGATCGCGTACGTCGTCTCGGACAGTTCGAAACAGCGGCAGTTGGTCGTACCTAATTTTCTGCCTGAATACGTAACCGGCGGCGGGCCTAGGCGAGGTTGGTCTGAGCAGAAATTGTACGTGACATCCGCCGACGGCAGCCGCGAAACTCCGTTTGAGATCAAACTTCCGAAGCCTGAAGGCGTTGCCAATTTTCGCCGTATGGTCTGGACGGCGGACGGAAACGCGTTGATTGTCGATCGCGTCGATAAAGATACAAAGCGCCGCCAGCTTTTTTATGTTAATAGCCCCGGCGGCAAAGGTGAGCAAATAATCACCATAACCGAAGAAACCGACGACAAATGGCAGGCCCAGCTTTCCGTCATTTTCGAGCCTCACCCGAGCCGCCCCAACGAATTATTCTTCGGCTCCGAACGCGACGGCTACAATCACCTCTATCTCGCAAAACTCGAGGCAGAAACACTAGCGGTAGCGAGTGCGCCCTCCGGCAATGAAAGAGTTGCCGAGGGTCCTCCAGGGTTAAGCCGCAAAGTCACGATCACGCAGCTCACCAAAGGTAGCTGGCAGGTCGAATGGGCCAAATGGAGACCAGACGGCGACCGCATAATTTATTTAACTACTGAAAGTAATCCGGCGCAGCGAGATTTCTTTGACCTGTCAGTCGCCACTGGTCAAAAGGCGGGCCTCGCATTTTCGCAGGCCGGAATGCGAACAAACCCACAGATGAACGATAGCGGTGATCCGATGCTGGTCTTCAGCTTCTCAAAGTGGAACCAACCGGATGATCTGGAAGTACAACGAGCTTGCGCAAATTGCGGTGGCATTAATTTCCCGCGCAACCTAACGAATACGGCACCGGGCGCCTTTTCACGCCGCCGTTGGTCAGAGCCAAAGTTCACCGAGATCCCCTCAAAAGACGGCAAGAAGATTCCCGCCAAAATCTATCTACCCGCCGGCCACAACCCGAACGCCAAAACGAAATACCCGATGGTCATCTTCGTCCACGGCGCGGGTTATCTGCAGAACGTGATCAACGGCTGGAACAATTATTACCGCGAGTTCATGTTCAACGACCTGCTTGCAAAACGCGGTTACGTCGTACTCGACATCGATTATCGCGGCTCCGCCGGTTATGGACGCGATTGGCGGACGGACGTTTACGACTTCTTAGGCGGCAAGGATTTTGACGATCATATCGACAGCATCGATCACATGGTCAAAAACTACGGCGTAAACCAGAGCAAGATCGGCGTGTACGGCGGCAGCTATGGAGGATTTATGGCCGCGATGCTTGTTGCACGAGCACCTGAAAGAATCGCGGCGGCGGCGGCCTTAAGGCCGGTAATGGACTGGAAGAATTATTACGCCGCAAATCCGGGCTACACCGCTCAGCGGCTCGGCTTTCCGGACAAAAACCCGGAAGCCTACAAACGCAGTTCGCCGATCACATACGCGGACAAACTCGAACGGCCGCTGCTTATTCTTCACGGAATGGTGGACGACAACGTGCACGTGCAGGATTCGGTCCAGTACATCGAAAAGCTCATCCGTTTGGGCAAAACGCAGCATTTCGAGGCGATGCTCTATCCGTCCGAAAATCACGGCTTCGTCCGGCCCGAAAGCTGGGCCGACGAATACGAACGCATTTTGGCTTTGTTCGCAAAACACTTAAAATAACTGCTCACCACAGAGAGCACAGAGAACACAGAGTTTAAAAAACATTTCGTA
>CADEEU010000158.1:5322-8324 GCA_902826385.1 uncultured Acidobacteriota bacterium
GCGAACGATTGCTTGCTGAAGGCAGCGAGGTCGTCTGTCTTGACAACTTTTTTACCGGCCGCAAGGACAACATTCTGCACTTGATGGACAACAAGCGGTTCGAGCTTATTCGTCACGACGTGATTGAGCCGATCTTGTTGGAAGTCGATCAGATATACAATCTCGCCTGTCCCGCGTCGCCGGTGCATTACCAGTACAATCCCGTCAAAACGGTAAAAACGAGTGTTATGGGCATGATAAACATGCTCGGGATGGCGAAACGCGTAAAGGCCCGCATTCTGCAAGCCTCGACAAGCGAGGTTTACGGCGACCCGCTCGTTCATCCGCAGACGGAAGATTATTTCGGCAACGTCAACCCGATAGGTTTCAGAAGCTGTTATGACGAGGGTAAACGCGTAGCCGAAACGTTGATGATGGACTATCACCGCCAAAACGGCGTCGATACGCGGATCGTTCGAATATTCAATACTTACGGCGAACGAATGCTGGAAAACGACGGCCGCGTCGTGTCTAATTTTGTAGTTCAGGCACTGCGAGGCGAAGAATTGACCATCTACGGCGACGGTTCGCAGACACGTTCGTTTTGTTATGTCAGCGATCTGGTCGACGGCTTGATCAAGCTGATGAATGTTGAAGGCGAAGATGTTCACTTACCGGTAAACATTGGCAATCCGGGCGAATTCACGATGAACGAACTCGCCGCCGAGGTCGGCAAAGCGACCGGCAAAGACGTCAAAATTAAACACTTGCCGCTTCCAACCGACGACCCAAAACAACGAAAGCCCGATATTCAGCGTGCCCGCGACCTGTTAAAATGGAACCCGACGGTTCCGCTCGCCGAAGGATTAACGCGAACGGTAAGATATTTTTCAGGACTTGTCGGGAAACAAATTGGGGCCTAAATAAATCGGAGGCGATTGAAAGACTGAATCAAAATGAGTTTTCGATGAATGCTCACTCGGATCGTCAACCGCTCTTACTCGGCGCACTCGGCGTAAACTCTGTGCCCTCTGCGTTTGGACAAATCTAAACGCAGAGACCGCCGAGATCTTCGCTGAGAATTCATCGACTTTTTCTGAAATCCTCTTGATCTCAAAATAAACCGGGACGGGCTAACGCCCCATAGATTTCACACCACTAGCTTAGCTAGCGACAATTTATATGCGAATACTTATCACCGGCGGTGCCGGATTCGTCGGCAGCCATCTTGCGGACAAACTGATCGCAAAGGGCGACGAGATAACGGTCGTCGATGACCTCTCTACCGGCAAATACTCGAATGTCGAACATCTTGAAGGAAACAAAAATTTCCGCCTGATCATCGATACCGTTTTAAACGAAAAATTGATGGAAGAACTGATCCGTGAAACCGATCATGTTTATCACATGGCAAGCGCCGTCGGTGTGCGGCTGATCATGGAACAGCCTGTGAAAACCATTGAGACGATCTTTCACGGCACCGACGTTATCCTGAAATTCTGTTCGCGTTACCGAAAACGAGTACTTATTCCCAGCACATCGGAAGTTTATGGAAAAGGAGCCAGCGTCCCGTTCAAAGAGGATGACGATCTGCTTACCGGGGCAACAGACAAGCACCGCTGGGCCTATGCCTGTGCTAAAACGCTGGACGAATTTCTCGCACTCGCGCATTGGAAAGAAACGCACCTTCCGGTCGTTGTGGTGCGCCTATTTAACACCGTCGGCCCGAGACAAACCGGCCAGTACGGAATGGTCGTGCCCAGATTCGTGCAGGCCGCCCTTAAAAATGACCCGATCGAGGTCCACGGTGACGGCACACAGTCACGATGCTTCGGCCACGTTTCTGACGTTGTGGAAGGGCTTTGCAAATTGCTCGAAACTCCGGACTGCCTTGGCCATGTGATCAACCTCGGAAATAGCGAAGAAACGACCATAACGCAGCTTGCCGAACGGGCAATAAAACTCACCGGCAGCAGCAGCAGCATTAAATACATACCTTATTCAGAGGCCTACGGCGAAGGCTTTGAAGACATGCGTCGCCGCGTGCCGAGCCTCGAAAAAGCCGCGAAACTTGTCGGTTACAAGCCAACCCGAACGCTTGATGACATCATCAATGATGTAGCTCGCGAACTTAAGCAATCTGCGGGCATTGCTTCTGCATGAACCTGATCTCTACTAAATCTCTCGTCGGCGTTTTATCGCTGTTTTTCCTCGTTGCGATTACCGCGGCGGCGCAGTCAACCGGTATAAAAGGTAAGATCCGCGCAAACAGTGGCGGAGGCATCGCTAATGCATCCGTAACTCTGACAAAGGACGGCGACGACATCAAAATTTCGAAAAGCGGTACCGACGGCAAGTTTGAGATCACGGGAATCGAACCCGGTAATTACGGGTTACGAGTAGAGGCGAACGGTTACGCAACCGGGTCTTTGTTCGGCGTCGAAGTAAAGAAAAACAAGGTCCGCGACCTGGGCGATCGTCTGTTCTTGCGAATCGATCAGGGCACGCAAGTAATTCTTCGCGGCAGTGTTTTCTTTAAGGAAGGAACCAGCGTTACCGGGGCCAAAGTCCTGCTCGAAAAAATAAGTCCGGACGGTTCAGCGAAAGAGGTCGGCTCGACCTATTCCAGCGTCAGCGGCGAGTTTACTTTCCGCCAGCCGGACGGTGTTGCAAAGTATCGCGTCACCGCCAAGTACAACGGCGTCACGGCCGCGAAAGAAATTTCTGTAGAAAATGCAGCGGTCTATCGGCTGGCGATCATGCTGGACCTTTCAAGCAAGGACAAATAAAGGCGAGTTTAGTTGATAGTTTCGGATATCTCGTCAGGGGTCTGAACGTTCTGCATCTCGCGGGCGTCAGCCACGATAAGAGGAAATTCCTCCAGCACAACCGTATCCGCAAGCGTCTGCACCCAATAAGTTCCCGCACTCGGAAACACCACATTTACAAAGAAACTGACGTTGTCGGTAAATCCGCCGGGCGTAAGATCGATCGGCGTCATCTGCGACGAAACGACCAGATTC
>CADEEU010000159.1 GCA_902826385.1 uncultured Acidobacteriota bacterium
AAGTTTTGTCACCGTATTTTTCCTTAATCTCTCGCAGGACCGGCAGCGTGATATCCGGCGCAAACATCAGCGATCCGGCCGGGGCACAGGGGACGACGGTTCCGTCGATGGCCGGTTCACGCGGCGGCGCTCCCCAGGCAATATAACCGCGTTGGCTGTCCGATGCGGTCAGGCCCCACATCGTCATCGAGTACTTTGGAAAATCCTTCGCCAAAACATTTGCTGAAAATAATTGCTGGGCTTTTGTGGCTTTGACGGAGTTTTCAAAGTAATCGACATACGGCGGTTTCGTCTCTCGCCGGCCGCGAAAGTCGACCCATGCGTGCGAGAACTGATGGATAAAAAGCGGAGCGACCGCTGCCAGGTAACGCTGCCCCTGAAACTCTTGCCAATCACGTCTTAACGCGTACCACGACTGCGGCGGGATCGGGCTGCTCGGCGATCCGATCGCCATTATGTAGAGCATCATCTGCTCGCTGTAATCGTTCCAGCGGTTCGATATCCATCCGTTTTCTGGGCGCCACCCGTGCGACAGCAAATACGGGTCCTTGTTCAGCATCCAGTCAAAATCGACTTTTTTGTAGATCTGATCGGCAAGACGAACGATCTCGGCATTATCCTTAAAACAATGCTTTGTAGTAAGAACACCGCCCAAAAGTAGGGCGGTGTCGATAGAAGAAATTTCGCTGCTCCAGCGCCTCGCGCCGGTTTCGTAATCCATCCAGTGATAGAACCAGCCCTTTTCCTGCGGTGCACGGTTGGCAAAAAAATCGAGAGCGTTTCGCGTCCGCTCGATTGCCTGCTGTCGCGGCACCCATCCGCGGTCGGCCGCGATGCAATAGCCCGTCAGCGCAAACCCCGACGCGCCGGAACTGGCTATGTTATACGAATTGTGACCTCTCGGTTTTGGCTCGCCTTTTGTCGAGGTGCGGTCGAGCGTGAGGCCGTTGGCGGGATTTGTGTGGTCCCAGAAATACTGGAATGTACGCTTTTGAAAATCTTCAAGAAAGGCGTCGTCCTCCGGCGAAACTTTTGCTGTCGGTACGGGAGCAGCTGGCGGCGGTTCGACCGGAATAGTCGAGACCGCGGCTTTCGTACGCGGCGGCGAATATCTTTCAACAACCGAAAAAGTACTCTGAACACCGCTCTCGCTGCTGCTGCCGACAAAGATCTGAAACTCGCCCGGTTCGAGCACCGGCTTCAGATCGCGGCCCAGGAATTCAAGCTCTTTGCGCCCGAGCGTAAATTCGACTGACTGTTTTGCACCGGGCTGCAGTGTGACTCGCCTGAATCCGCGCAGTTCCTTAACCGGCCGCGTCACGCTTGCCGCCAGGTCGTGGATATAAAGCTGCACCACCTCGTCACCCGCAACTTTGCCGGTGTTGCGAACATCGACGGAAACCTTTAGCTGTTCGTTCGGAAGAATTTCGAGTTTACTAAGCTTTAGATTTTCGATCGCGAATGTTGTGTAGCTCAACCCGTAACCGAACGGATAAAGCGGTGTGTTTTCGATGTCGAGGTATTTCGACGTATATTTTTCGCTCGCCTTGAAGGGGCGGCCGGTGTTTTTGTGGTTGTAGTAGATCGGGATTTGCCCGACGGAACGCGGAAACGTGACGGGTAATTTGCCGCCGGGATTGGCGTCGCCGAAGAGGGTATCAACTATCGCCGGTCCGGCCATTGTGCCCGGGAACCACGCTTCGAGGATCGCGGGCGAATTTTCAGCGAGCCAATTTATCGTCAGAGGGCGGCCGTTAATCAGCACGACGGCATATGGTTTTCCAGTCGCATGAATAGCTTTGACCAGGTCAAGCTGCCGGCCCGGCAGGTCAATATTGCTGCGTGACGATGCCTCGCCGCTCATCGCCGCCGATTCACCGATTACCAGAATTGTGAAATCGGAATCCTTAGCGGCGTCAACTGCCTTTGCAAAACCTGTATCGGTTTCGCATTTTGGGTCGCAGCCCGGTTCGTAACGAAGCCGCATTCGTGGATACTTTTGCCGCAGCGATTCGACAACCGTGATCGGGTCGGTCGGCTGGCCGTCGCCGGACCAGTTGCTGTTCATCTCGGCCTTGTTGTCAGCCAGCGCCCCGATGACCGCGATCTCGTCGATGCTCTTTTTTATGGGAAGTGTTTGATTGTCGTTCTTGAGCAGAACAAAAGATTTCTCGGCCGCTACTTCCGCCAGATCGCGATTCGCCTGTTTAAACACCTCGCGTTTTTCAAGCTCTTCGTCGGCGAACGGTTTATCAAAAAGCCCGAGACGATATTTGATCCGCAGCACGTTACGCACCGATTCGTCTATCGTCGCCATCGAAATCTTTTTCTGCTTCAAAAGCTCTTCACCGTGCTTGTTGTAAAAACGGCTGACCATTTCCATGTCCGTGCCCGCGTTTAGCGCGTACATTGCGGCGGACGCTTCATCTTTTGCGAGCCCGTGAAACATCAGCTCCATCACCGCCGTGTAGTCACTTGCGACCAGGCCGTCGAATTTCCATTCCTTGCGCAAAACATCTTTCAAAACGAAAGGATTCGCCGTCGCGGGCACGCCGTCGAGATCGTTGAAAGATGTCATAAAAGAATCGACACCGGCATCGATGGCCGCCTTGAACGGCGGAAAATAAACTTCGCGCAAGCTGCGTTCTGAAAGATTGGTCGTACCATAATCGCGGCCCGCCTCGGCGGCACCGTAACCGACCCAGTGTTTTGCTGTCGCGAGAATGCGGTCCGGACGACTGTAATCGTTTCCCTGAAATCCGCGCACGCGGGCAACCGACGCTTGCGTCCCGAGGTAAGTATCTTCGCCTGCGCCTTCGATAATCCGGCCCCAACGCGGATCGCGCGCGATATCGACCATCGGCGCAAACGTCCAGTGCACGCCCGCCGCTCGCGACTCAGCCGCGGCAACGGCCGCCGATTTCTCCAACAGCGACATATCCCAGCTCGCCGTCTCACCAAGCGGTACCGGAAAGATCGTGCGATATCCGTGAATGACATCAAAGCCGAGAAGGATCGGAATTTTCAGCCGCGATTCGAGCGCCGCCCGCTGCAGTTCGTTCGTCATCTTCGCCCCGCGAACGTTCAGCGTTGAACCAAGCAAACCTTTCCGTGCCATTTCAAGATGTTCAGGCCGATACTTGCCGTTCGCCTCGCCGTCAAGCTGCTGCAGCTGCCCGAGCTTTTCGGCAACGGTCATGCGCGCTAAGAGAGCATTGATCTTTCGCTCGATCTCCGCATCCTTCGGCAAAAGCACAGGTCGTGTCCGCTGGGCCGGACCAGCATTCGCGAAAAGAAACAGGAACGCCAGCGTGAATGTTATGGGCTTTATAGATCGTTTCATCATTTCTCCTGTTCAAATTCGCGGACTTTTTTGTTTTTCTTTGCGTCGATATCAAGAGCCGCTGGATTTTAATTTTGTTTATCGGGACATCGAACAAGCAAACAATTTCACAGATCACCCGTTCAATCTATTATTACCTCCGCCAAAACAGGCAGGTGATCCGAGGCCCAAAGACCGTCCCAGTTGTCCGACAAGACACCGTGTTCGAAAACCGTCACGCCACTCGAAACGAACACGTAATCGATCTTCATCGCCGGCACCATATCTTTGAATGCATTGAACGTGGAAGTGCCGCCGAAGTGGCCGTTCTTGCTCAAATACTTCGCGTCTTTTAAACCGCTGTCCGCGGCCTGTAAAGTTTTGTAGGCTTCGGTGTCTTCTTTAAAGTTGAGATCGCCGGTCAGGATCGACCGCGATTTGCCTGCAGCATCGCGAATGCGGCCGATGATCATCTTTGCGCTCTCGGTTCTGGCTTTCACGCCCATGTGATCGAAATGCGTGTTGAAATGATGGAAGGTTTTCTTCGAACGCGCATCGCGAAATTTCGCCCATGTGACGATCCTGGGAAAGGCAGCATCCCAACCTTTGCTGCCGGCGATCTCGGGCGTTTCCGACAACCAGAAGGTCTTGCATTCGATCAGCTTGAACCGCTCTTTTCGGTAAAGTATCGCCGAGAATTCGCCGTCGCGTTTTCCGTCGGTACGACCAACACCACACCACGCAAAAGCAGGCAAAAGTTTTTCGATGTCTTCAAGCTGTCCGATCTGCGCTTCCTGAACACCGATCAAATCAGCCTTGTGAAACCGGATCACGTCCGCGACCTTCTGCTTGCGATTCGGCCATGCATCCACGCCGTCACGGGGTTCGTTGTAACGGATGTTGAACGACATCACGCGAATGTTCCGATAGTCACCCGGCTTCTGGCTCGGCGAAACATTACACAACACCAAAACGAGCCAGAAAATTGTGAGCAGTCTAAACCTCATTAAATTAGTGTTTCGCAAAACAAAAAATTCTTCGTCTTTCCGTCAGTTCTTCTTCCTCTCCTTCCTCTTCTTCGGCGGTTAGCTTAAGGCTTTTTTTTACTGCGAAGGAAACTCGGCCGCATGTTTTATGCTTTCCCTTTTCAAATTCTGCTGCCCCAGCGGTTCCGTTTCAGCGGAATCGCCACCGAATAACCTTCACGAACCACGCTCTTAGTCCCATCCGTCTGCGTCCGATCCAGCGTCAAACCAGTATCCGCATCCGACTGCTCCCAAAGATACAAAAACGACCGCCGCGAAAGATCCTCCAGAAACCGGTCGTCCTCTTTCGAAATCCTTACGGCCGGTTTTGGCCGAAGACCCTGCGCCGTAACCGACGACGCCGGAGCGAACAAGAAATTCAGCAGTAAGAAAATTAAAGGCCTTGCCTTAAATAGAACATTCGGGCAATTTTTGGGAGAGCTGCCAGATAAAACTTACGAGAAAATTTACAAAAACGGGCGTGGAGGACGAAAAATCCAAATTGAACCCGTAGCGCCGGTTACGATGCCGCCGCGCGTCTATCAAGAGAAAAGTGATCTAAAAACTAAACCTTGCCTGGAATTCGATCGTACGGCCCGCGAGAGCTCCGCTCGGCTCGCCAAATCCGGCATTGGTAAATGGATCCGTACGGCCGCCGCGTGAAACGATCACTCCGTTGTCGAAAAAGCCGAATCCCGTCAAATTCAGGTTGTTGAACACGTTGAAAAAGTTGAATCGCAAATCGATATTTGTTCTCTCGCCCAATCCGGGCACTCCGAATTTTTTGGAAAGAGCCAGGTCAACCGACGAATATTTCGGGCCGCGAAAAACATTGCGTCCTATGCCTGGGCGGCTGAGAGCATAGCTGGCATCGCCCGGGAAATTGTTGCAATTCGTCGGAGGCGTTTGCACCGGAAGCACGCTCAAAACGAAATAGTTGTTTCGATAGAGACAGGTTCCTGGTATCAAAACAGCCGGTCCCGCATTCGGGAAAATTCCGCCCGGCTGCAAGAAGTTTTCGTTCGAATTGCTAAGTGGTGCCGGGCCAATGTAGGCAATCGGTCTAACCGGCCCGAAAAACTCGCCGGCTTCGGACCGCAAAGCCGTATCCACTTTCGGCGTCCACGGAAAACCGGTATGCCGGGTCCAAATTCCGCTGATCTGAAATCCGCCAAGTATTTTACCAGCCAAGCTATTTCTGTTTCTGAAGAACGGAAGCTCCCAGATACCGGAAATCGTGAAGTTATGTCGGACGTCAAAATCCGACGGTCCCCATTCTGTACTATTGTCCAAAGGATAGGTTTGATTTGTCGGGCCGCCCGGGCCTTCGTAAGAGAGCTGGTCGAGACTCTTGCTCCAACGATAGATTGCGTCAAATTGAAAACCGCTTGAAAAGCGGCGTTGAAGCCGGGCATTCATCGCATGATAATTCGAGTTGACATCAGGCGTCGGAAAATAAGTCGCGAAAAGGGCAGGATTGGCGACAGGCACCACGTTTTCCAATCTGATTATACGAACAAGATGGCGGCTGCTACTGCCCTGGTAGCCGAGCGTGCCGGTCAACTTTAGAGGCATTTCCAATTGCCCTTCAAGTGAGAAGCGGTAAACTTCCCCGTTATCCTGATCCTGCGGTGAACCGTAAAACTCCACTTTGCCGACACTAGGCAGTCCGGTTGCCGGATTGATCCCGCCACCCAAGATCGGATTTGCGGGGTAACCTAAAAGCCCGCTGCCAGTGGTGTAGAGAATCTGTCCTCCAGCGTACGGAGCGCCAAATTCATTCGCAGTTCCACAACAGATATTGTATCGGGCAAGGTTTGGTGGATTGCCGCGGGCATTCAAAAACACGGTGTTCGGGAGGCGGTTGTAGCCGATGCCGAATCCCCCACGCAGAACGAACTTGTCGGCATCCGGCAAAAAACCAAGCATTTCGGAAAGATTAGGGCTGTAGGCGAAGCCTATCTGCGGACCAAAATTGTTGTAGTCGGATTTGTGAAGCTTATCGACGTTCTGAGCGGTGGCGTTCGCCAGGCCGTTCGATCCGAGAATCAAGTTAGTTAAGTTACCTGCCTTATCACTGATCGGGCCGAAGTATTCCCAGCGCAAGCCTAGATTGAGCGTCAAATTCTGCCTTACCTTCCAATCGTCCTGGGCGAAAAATGCGTAATTAGTTGACCGGTAGTTAAACCTGCCTTCAGCCGGCGCACCGGTTACGGGGCTGGCATTAATTGCTTCGAAAATAGGAGCATCGTTCGCCAGATTCCATAGACGCACAAACGAAAACAGCGGCCGGGCACCGCCCTGAATGCTGTTGTCATTCTTTTCTTTGCGGTATTCCGCGCCAAATTTAATACTGTGATTTCCAAATGTTTTGCTGACGATGTCGCGTATGTCCAGCTGTGTCTCCTGAAGAAAACCGGGCGTATTTTCGCCTCGGTTGGCACCGAAGCGAATGCGGTCGAACGGAAGGCCTTCAACCTCAATCCGCGGAATTCCGAAGTCCGTATCCGGATTGGAACTCAATTCGTCAAATCCCCAGCGTGTTACATTTACGCGGAATTCGTTTAGCAGCGTCGAAGTAAAAACACGATTGTAAATAAATCCAGCGGCCCAATTAAGGCGCTCGGATCTTATGTCCGACATCGGCCTGCTGCGACCCGCAACGTCGGTTGTAAACGCCGTAACCGGCGTATAAAACAAAGTAAAGGCCAAACGATCATTGTCTGTGGCGTTAAAATCGAGTCGCGTAAAATATTGGTTGCCAGTAAATTCACTTGGATTTTCCAGCAAGGCGTATTGAATGTCCGGGATGCCGTCAAAACCGCCGCCTTTGTAAAAAGCGTCATCCGTAATTGGAACATACTGTCCTGTCATGCCGGTCGGCGACCCGATATCAAGCCCGTTACCTGCTGTCTGGCAATTAACTGCGGGAATATTGGCGAAACTGCAGCTTCGCGGAAGCAAGGTAACTACTCGCGGAGCAATGCCGGGAGCAGCAAAAACTCTTGCGGTTACACTGTTTGGGCGCAGCGTTCTTACAAGCTGGCGGTATTCCGGCGTCTCGATCCACGCCTCTTGAGGATTGTTAGTACGATTTCGCAACGCCTCATAGGAAAAGAAGAAGAACAGCTTATCCTTGCCGGAAATAAACGGCGGAACGCCCTCGCCAAAGTTCAGAAAAGGAAGCGGACCGCCAAAACTTCCCCCAAAGGTTTTTTCACGCCTCTCGACACGTCGCGGCGCGTTTACATCATTTCCACTAATCCCAAAATAACGGTTAAACGCGTTCCAGCCGGGATCGTTATACTTCAAAAATAGGCTGCCGTGATAATCGTTTGTTCCGTTTTGGGTAACGACTTTAATTGTCGCTCCGCTGTTCCGCCCGTCTTCCGCCGAATATGTACTTGAGGTTACCGCAACTTCTTTGACGCTTTCCTGGCTTGGCGTAATGACAGCCGCTCCACCCCATGTCTGGCTGTTAACGCTCGTGCCGTCAACCTGAAAACTGTTCGCCGAAAGCCGCTGGCCGTTCGCGACAATCGGAACTTGATTTTCCGTTCCGAAGATTCCGACCCCGGAACCGCCCGGACCCGTTGTATTAGGCAAGGCCGACGACAAGCCGTCCGATCCCCGGGCTCCAGCACCGAAAACTCCCGGAGCCAAACGAGCAAGTTCATAAGGATCACGGCCGGACTGCGGAAGATTCAATATCTCTTCATTCGAAACTATCTTTCTTACATTGGCGTCTTCAGTTTGCAGACCTACATTATCGGCCTCTACTGTTACCGTCTCACTGATAATACCGGCTTCCAGCTGCAGGTCTTGCCCCTTTAGCGATTCGGCATCGACTCTCACGTCATCAACGACACCCTTCTTAAAACTTTCTTTCTCCGCCGAAATCGAATAGAGCTTGAATTCAGATAATAAGTGCAACTTTGAAAAATCGCAGGGAAAGGGCAAGTTG
>CADEEU010000160.1 GCA_902826385.1 uncultured Acidobacteriota bacterium
AACGCGTACGAGATGAGCTGGTAGACCACCGCGAACCGTTGCGCGTCCGCTGTGTCGGCGCTGCCGGTCTGGCCGCGGCTCACCGCCCGGCTGAATCCCGAGGCCGTGGCGCTGTGCGTGACCCAGTCGGCCACACCATAAGTGCTGTAGTCGACGCCGGAGAGATCCGTGAGTTGCTCGAACTGCAGGCCCGGGGTGTCGCGGAGCAGCTTCGCGACGCGCTGAATCTGGGCCGCCTCGACCGTGATGGTCAGTTCACCAACGGCATGCCGGCAGTCCAGCAGGGCGGAACCGAGGTGCTGTGCGAGCAGCGCGCCGAGGGCCTGGGCCTTGGTTTCGTTCATCCGATTCGGGTCTCAGCGGCTGATGGTATTCGTGCGTTTGATCTTTTCCTGCAGTTGGATGATTCCGAACAGCAGCGCCTCGGCGGTCGGCGGGCAGCCAGGGACGTAGACGTCCACCGGCACGATCCGGTCACAGCCACGGGTGACTGCGTAGGAGTAATGATAGTAGCCGCCGCCGTTGGCGCAGGACCCCATCGAGATCACCCACTTCGGCTCGGTCATCTGGTCGTAGACCTTGCGCAGGGCGGGCGCCATCTTGTTGACCAGCGTACCGGCGACGATCATGACGTCCGACTGGCGCGGACTCGGCCGGAACACGATGCCGAAGCGGTCGAGGTCGTAGCGGGAGGCGCCGGCGTGCATCATTTCCACTGCGCAGCAGGCCAGCCCGAAGGTCATCGGCCACAGTGAACCGGTGCGGGCCCAGTTGACCACGTTGTCGATGTTGGTCGTGACGAAGCCGCGCTCCGCCATGTCGTTCATTCCCATTCCAGCGCGCCCTTTTTCCATTCGTAGATGAACCCGACCACCAGCACGGCAAGGAAGATCATCATCGCGAAGAACCCGTACAACCCGATCTCGTCGAGGACGACGGCCCACGGAAAGAAGAAGGCGATTTCGAGATCGAGGGAACGGCGATCGTCTCGCGGGTTCGCTGCCTGACCAAACCGACCGAAACCATCAGGCCGCCGAGACGCCGTGCCGCACAGTGGCGATTGATTTCGCACCTGAATTTAAATTACCTGTCGCTCGTCACCGGCGAACAGATCGCCCCTGAAGCGTTGCAGGAGATCCTGCATCTTTATAATTTCAACGATTCTTCGGTTACGCGAAAACAGATACTCGGGATCACCGGTATCGAAGCACGCAAAGTGGTCCGTAAGATCGGCGGCCGCGTCGGCGCCGGCTTTGTACGAGGCATGGAAACTACGCTCACCTTCGACGAAGAACAGTTCGTCGGAAGCGGCATGTTCCTTTTTGCCTGCGTCCTGGAACGCTTTATGGGCCTTTATGCTTCGGTAAATTCGTTTAATCAGATGGTGATGAAGACGGAACAGCGAGAAGAGGTCGTAAAACAATTCCCGGCCCGGGCCGGTGAGCAGGATTTGCTGTAAGAAAGGGGAAAAGTGAAAAAGCGGCAAAGTGAAAACGTTAAGAAGGCTGCGTGTGGTGGATTAACTTTCACTTGCTCACGCTTACCACTTTTCACTTTTACCCTTTTTCACTTTTTCACTTTTACCCTTTTTCACATTTTATGGCCGATAAGCCTCTAAATCAAATCCTTGTCGACGAGCCGTATCGCTTCGAATTTTTCCAGGCGGTGCGCCTGCTTGAGAAGATATTTCCAGAAAAGCGGCCGGTCGGACGCAATGCTATGCCGAACGAGGAGATCGTGCGATTCCGTTCGCGGGTGGCGCTCGACTTCCCGGCCAGCGAAATACACGAGGTTAGAGAGAGTTTTGACGAGCGCACGAATGAAGAAAAGCTCGAAATGCTCGTGAATTTCATGGGCATGGTCGGCGTCAGCGGCGTTTTGCCTCAGCCGTATACGGACCTCGTGCTGGACCGTATCAGGCATCGCGATACGGCGATGTGGGCGTTCGTCGACATCTTTACGCACCGCTCCGTTTCGATGTTTTACCGGGCGTGGCGTAAGTACAGATTTCCAGTCGGCTACGAGCGCGGCAACGACGATTTCACTTCGTATCTCTTCGACCTGATCGGGCTGGGGACCGAAAAACTCCGCGGCCGCATGAGCCTTCCGGACGAGTCGCTGCTGCCGTACTGCGGATTGATAGCGCAAAAACCTCATTCGTGCAACGCGTTGCAGAATGTTCTGTCGGATTACTTCTTAGCCAAGGCTGAAGTTCGTCAATTTCACGGCCAATGGCTCAATCTTGAGCCTTCGGATTATACTAGGCTTGGAAAACGCAATAGCTCGCTGGGAGAAAGCGCAATAGCCGGAACACGCGTATGGGAACAGCAGTCCAAATTCCGCGTCAGGCTCGGGCCCCTGGACTTTCAGAAGTTTCAGGCTTTTCTGCCTGTCGGCTCGGCCCATAAACCGCTACGCTCGATCGTTCGGTTTATGGTCGGCCTGGAATTCGATTATGACATACAGCTGGTCCTAAAAAAGAAACAGGTCCCAAGCACGATCCTGACAACCCGAGCTCAGCGGCGGCCGATGCTAGGCTGGACCGCGTTTCTAAAGACCAGGCCGTTTCAGGCCGACGATAGGCAGGTCGTGCTGCAAACTAATTGATGGATAACCACAGAGACACAGAGACACGGAGGATAGATAAAATTACCGAGAAGGTTATCGGCGGTGCAATCAACGTCCCTGTAATAAAGTATGGAGGTAAGAAAAACTCTGTGTCTGCGTGGTGATAAACCCCCTTTGGAGATTGAATGATGAATGTAAATCTTAAAAGCCTTGTCGGACGATTGAACGACGTTTCGCGCACAGCCTTGGAAGGTGCGGCCGGACTTTGCCTTTCGCGCACGAACTACGACGTCGAGATCGAGCACATATTGGCAAAACTGCTCGAAGAGAACGATACCGACGTGCACAAGATCGCCGCCCATTTCGAGGTAAATCCCGACCGCCTGACCAAAGACGTCAGCGTCGCCCTCGACCGTCTGAAGAGCGGCAACTCACGCACGCCCGGCTTGAGCGACCGTATCCCGGACTGGATACAGGACGCGTGGCTGCTTGCATCCGTTGACTTCGGTGTGGCGAGAATTCGTTCGGGACATTTGATCCTGGCCCTGCTCGCCAACGAAAGATTTGCACGGATTGCCCGTGAGATTTCGCGCGAGTTCGATCATGTTTCGCTCGAAAAGCTTAAGTCCGACTTGCCGACCATTACTGCCGATTCGGCCGAGGCCCGCGACGCGGTCGCGCTCGGCGAAACCGGCGGGGTTTCGGACGGCTCGCCCGTCGCATCTGGCGTTCCAGGCAAAACAAAAGCGCTTGATCAGTACACGGAAGACCTGACGGCAAAGGCCGCCGCGGGCAAGATCGATCCCGTTCTGGGCCGCGATTTCGAGGTACGCCAGATCGTCGATATCCTTACGCGTCGCCGTCAGAACAACCCGATCCTGACCGGTGAGGCCGGTGTAGGTAAGACCGCGGTTGTCGAGGGATTTGCATTACGCATATTCCAGGGCGATGTGCCTGACCCGCTCAAAAATGTTGCCGTGCGCACGCTCGACCTCGGGCTGCTGCAGGCCGGAGCGGGCATTAAGGGTGAATTCGAGAACCGCCTGAAATCCGTTATCGAAGAGGTAAAATCGTCGCCGCAGCCGATAATCATGTTCATCGACGAGGCCCATACGATGATCGGTGCCGGCGGAGCCGCCGGACAGAACGACGCAGCAAACCTTCTGAAACCCGCCCTCGCTCGCGGCGAGCTGCGGACCATCGCGGCTACGACCTGGGCCGAATACAAGAAATATTTCGAAAAAGACGCCGCTCTCGCACGTCGTTTTCAGGTTGTAAAGATCGATGAGCCGGATGAAGCCAAGGCGATCGACATGATGCGCGGAATCGCGGACAAAATGGAAGAGCACCACAACGTCCGCATCTTGGACGAAGCGATCGTCGAATGCGTCAAGCTTTCAAACCGCTACATAACCGGACGTCAGCTTCCGGACAAGTCCGTTTCGGTGCTCGACACGGCTTGCGCAAAGGTCGCGATGGGACAGGGAGCCACGCCCGCTTCGGTCGAAGACGCGACGCGGCGGATTCAGAACCTGACCTCTGAGATCGACGCCCTCGAACGCGAACAGGTTACCGGTGCAGAGCATGATGAAAGGCTTAAAGAAATCAAAGCCAAGCGAACCGAAACCGAAGAGCAGTTAACGAAACTGAACGATCAGTGGGAGAAAGAGAAAAAGCTGGTCGACGAAATTCGCAACATCCGGATCAAGCTTGAGATGTCGCGCCTGGACGGCAAATTAGCTGATGCAGCGAAAGTGTCGGAACCACCTGCGGCAGCGGGTGGTTTAACGCAGCCCTCCGACGCTGTCGCAGCCGCAACGGCCGAGGCGGATGCAGTGCCGGCAAGTGATGACGTTTCGGCGACCGCCGCCGCTCCCGCTCCTGAAGCGGCAAAACCGCAGGACCTTGAGTTGCTTAAATCCGAATTGAAGCGTCTTAATGCCGAGCTTAAAGAACTTCAAGGCGAAGATCCGCTGATGCAGCCGGTCGTTAACGGCCAGTCGGTCGCCGAGGTTATTTCCGGCTGGACCGGTATCCCGATCGGGAAGATGGTAGCAGACGAGATCAATGCCGTTCTCAATCTTCATGAAACTTTGAGTGAACGCGTGCTCGGCCAAGACCATGCTCTGGAAGCGATTGCCCAGCGCATTCGCACATCGCGGGCCGGATTAACAGACCCGAAACGCCCGATCGGCGTGTTTTTGCTGGTCGGAACGTCAGGCGTCGGTAAAACCGAAACCGCATTGGCATTGGCCGAATCGCTGTATGGCGGCGAGCGCAACCTGATCTCGATCAACATGAGCGAATATCAGGAAGCACACACAGTTTCCAGCCTGAAAGGCTCGCCTCCAGGATACGTCGGCTACGGCGAAGGCGGCGTGTTGACCGAGGCCGTGCGGCGAAAACCTTACTCGGTTGTACTGCTCGATGAAGTAGAAAAGGCCCATCCGGACGTGATGGAGCTGTTTTTCCAGGTTTTCGATAAGGGAATACTTGAGGACGGCGAGGGCCGCGAGATAGATTTTAAGAACTGTATCATCCTTCTGACGTCCAATGTTGGGACGGATACGATAATGAAACTATGCTCCGACCCGGAAACCAAGCCCGCTCCCGACGGCCTGGTCGAAGCCGTAAAGCCTGAGCTTGTAAAGGCTTTTAAGCCGGCTCTGCTCGGACGCATGGTCACGGTTCCCTATTATCCTATCTCAGATGATATCCTAAGGCTTATAATTAAGCTGCAGCTTGGCAAGATCAAAAACCGGATCGCTGACAATCATGGAGCGCAGTTCTCGTACGACGATTCGGTCATTGACACAGTGGCAAAACGGTGTACTGATGTAGACAGCGGTGCCCGCAACGTATATAACATCCTCACAGGAACACTTTTGCCCGAGATGAGCGGCGAGGTATTGTCGCGGATGGCAAGCGGCGAAGGAATCAAGAATGTACACGTCTCGGTCGGCGACGGCGAGAAGTTCGTGTACCAGGTGAATTAAATCCCCCAATGGGCAACCGCAAATTGCCCCTTTTTACAACCTTAACGGGCAGGCGGCATGTAAAGTGTCGCCCCACCGAAGGTTTACGGTTTGCGGCTTCCGCGGCGAAGATTGCCCGATCATGCCGGCCGACTGAAGTTTTAACTTCAAGTGCGACCGGTGGACTGCGGAAATCTGCGTACGTTTACACTGTTTATTTGATGTAAAAAGGGGGCGGTCAATAATATGGGATTTAACACTACTCAGGATAAGAGAACTTTACAGCTCTCGACTCCCCTTGCGAAAGACTATCTTCTAGTCGAAAGCATCAGCACGCGCGAAGGGCTGAATCAGCTTTTCGAGTTTAATCTTGAGCTGCTTCACGCCGAAAACGTCGAGGGTTACGAGCCGACGGCGGTCGATCCCAAAAAGCTTCTTGGAAACCCGATGGTCGTTTCGGCTACCCAGCCAGGCTCGATCAAGCGTCACTTTCACGGCATCTGTATAGAATTTTCCCAAGGCACGCGCAACTCGCGCTTTTCGGGCTACGGAGCCAAACTTGTTCCGAAGGTTTGGATGCTGACGCAAATAACGCAAAGCCGCATTTTCCAAAACAAAACCGTATCGCAAATACTTGAAAAAGTATTGGAAGGTTACGAGTTTAAAAACGAGATCCAGACCGCCGGAATGGAACCGCGCAATTTTTGCGTGCAGTATCGCGAAACCGACTGGGATTTTGCTTCGCGGTTAATGGAAGAGGAAGGAATCTACTATTACTTCGAACACACCAAGGATAAGCACCGGCTGATTTTAGGCAACACACCAGGTTCCCATAGAAAGGTACCGACGGCGGCCAAAATGACATTTGGACTAGTTAGGTCCGAACTTCAAGACAAGTGGATTCCAGCGGTCTATTCCTGGCGTTCGGACGATAGAATGCGGACCGGTAAGTATGAGGTGCGTGACTTTAACTTTCAACTGCCGCGCCACAATCTGCTCGCACAGGAAACGAGCCGTTTTAATGTCGGCGGCAACAAAAACCTGGAACATTACGATTGGCAGGGCAAATACTCGAAACGGTTCGACGGCATCGATCCGGGCGGCGGAGAAGACTCCGGACGACTGCAGCCCGTCTTTGAAGATCGCGAGCGCGTCGTAAAGATCAGGCAGGAAGAGATAGACGTCGCGTACAAGGAAATTTTTGGATCAGGCGACAATTGCGCAATTACTGCCGGATACAGGTTCGAGCTGACAAATCATCCGGGCAAAGGCAGCAATGGCGAGTATATACTGCTGCACACCTACCATACGGCGATCCAGAACCCGAGTTACATCTCGGGCGAGGAGATTAAAAATGCCCTGTCGGTGAATTTTACGTGCATTCCGTATGGCGGTAAGAATCCGCCGTTCAGGCCGGCACGTCGGACCCCAAAACCGCTAGTTCGTGGCTGCCAGACCGCCTTTGTGGTCGGGCCGAAAAGCGAAGAAATATTCACGGACAAGTACGGACGTGTAAAAGTACAGTTTCACTGGGATAGAGAAGGCAAAAGGAATGAAAGCAGCTCTTGCTGGATTCGCGTCGGCACGCTTTGGGCCGGCAAACAGTGGGGCGTGGTACATATTCCGCGTATCGGACATGAAGTGATAGTCGATTTTCTTGAAGGCGATCCGGACCAGCCGATCATCGTGGGCTCTGTTTACAACCCGGACACGATGCCGCCGTACACGCTTCCCGATAAAAAAACTCAGAGTGGCGTAAAAAGCCGTTCCAGCAAAGGCGGCGGATCGGAAGACTTTAACGAGTTTCGTTTCGAGGACCTTAAGGGCCAGGAAGAGGTGTATCTGCACGCTCAGAAAGACTGGAACATAATGGTCGAGAACGACAAAGGCCAAACCGTCGGCCATGACGAAACGCTGGATGTGATCAACAACCGCACAAAAACGGTCGGAGGCGAACAAAAGGCCACGATCACTAAAGACATGTCGACAAGGGTCACTCAGGGAAACCAAAGAAACAACGTCGACACCGGTTTTCAGGAAAATATCGTTAAGCAGAACATCAAGATCGAGTCTAACGCAAACGAGATAGTGATAAAGACCAAAACGAAAATTACTCTGCAGGTTGGCGGAAGCGAGGTCAGCATCGACGACAAAGGAAATATCGTGGTCAAAGCGACGGCGTCAACCGACGTTACGGCACCCAACAATCACATCGGCGGTATCACAAAGATCGATGGCGGAGATTGTTTCATCAATTAACCGAAATGCGGTCTGGAGCCGGCCGCTTTTACAATGGGATTTTGCATTGAGCCTTGGGAAGTTTTGGTATGATGCCTGCTGAAAATCTTCAAAAAATAATTCGCTTTAGGGAGCCCTTTAGCGAGAAATATTCTTTGACGATTGAAACGAACATGATGGCGGGCCACTTCCCTATCGAAACAAAGGCGGAGGTTCGTTGGTCTTTTCGTGTAATCGGCGTCGATCACCACGGCGACGACCTCGGGCATCGATTCCACCAGCCGCAGGCCGCGCTCGGGGCCCAGCACGAACACGGCCTTGCCCAGTGCCTCGGCCGTGAGCCCGTCGGGTGCGACGATGGTGACGCTGCGCACGTGCGACGGCGAACGCCCGGTGCGCGGGTCCAGCAGGTGGTGGTGGCGCACGCCGTCGCGCACGAAGCAGCGCTCGTAGTCG
>CADEEU010000161.1 GCA_902826385.1 uncultured Acidobacteriota bacterium
AAACGAGCAAAGCGTAAAAGTTGATCGAGTCGTCGCCTATCCGTTTGCTCTCGATGTCCTCGACCATACAAACAACCTGGCTTGGATAAGCAACCTTCTGTCCCTTTATCAGTTCCATACAACGAATCTCCGTTTAGAACCAAAGCAATTGAGGGTGGTAAAAATCAGTCCAATGGGGCCGATCGACTAAATCGCTCGCGTTTCAAAATATGTTTTAAGAATATCACATTTGCGCACCGAAAGTGAAGAAAAAGTCTTGGGCTGGAAAATGGAGTTAAACCGGCAAATCTATAGTAAAAATCGTGCCCTGGCTGGGTGTTGAGGTGACCGAGACTTCGCCGCCGTGAAGGCGGGCGAGGTGTTTTACGATTGCGAGCCCGAGACCGGTGCCGCCTACCTCGCGGGTACGGCCGCGGTCGGCGCGGTAAAAACGCTCGAAAACGCGCGGAAGGTGATCGGGCAAAATTCCCTCGCCGGTGTCGGTGACCGAGATCGAAGTCTTTTCGTCGGACCCGACGGCGGTGAGAGTTACGCTTCCGCCGAGGCGGTTGAACTTGATCGCGTTGTCGATTAGGTTGGTCAGCATTTGTTCAAGCCGCACCGGGTCGGCTATTGCTTTCGCGGACGCGTCGATCTCGTTCACCAGCTTGATCTCACGCTCACCGGCCTTTGACGACAAAGCGGTGAAGACTTCATCGACGAGATTTTTCAATCGCACCTGTTTTGTCTCGATCGATACATTGCCGGATTCAATGAGGGAAAGCTCCAGAATATCTGCGATCAGGTCGTGCATCCGCTCGGCGTTGCGACGGATGACGCCGAGGAAACGTCGATTGTTGTCTTTGTCGTCGATCGCTCCGTCTTCGAGCGTTTCGACAAAAGCCATGATCGATGTCAGCGGCGTGCGCAGCTCATGCGAGATGTTCGAAAGGAATTCCTGTCGAATTTTCTCAAGCCGTTCGACCTGAGTAACGTCATAGAACACGCCCACCGCGTGTATCTTTCCGTCCAAATTTACCGGCGAAACATAGATATCGAAGCTCCGCCTGCCGCTGCCGATAAAGTCCATTTTGACTTCGGACGACAGGCCGTCATCGAGCGCGCGGCTGAACGCTTCGTGAAGCTGCAGGTCGCGAATCACTTCGCTTAAGCGGCGACCGCGTATCGAGATTCCCGGCCTGGCAAAAACTGCCAGCGCGGCTTCGTTTGCCGCAACTATTCGCCGAGCAGAATCGACGACAATCGCGCTCTCGCGGTTTGCATCAAGCAGATGCTGAAGTGTATCGAGCGACGACATCCGATTCGCGGGTAGAGTTTCTGCGGCAGTTGAGTAGAGAGAATTCAATTTGAACCTATAAATCTGTAACCGACACCGACAACTGTCTCTATCCTGCCGGAGCACTCGCCCATTTTTTGGCGAAGGCGGCGAATATGAACGTCCAGCGTACGCGTGTCGCCAAAATAACTGTAACCCCAAACATTATCAAGCAGCTGTTGGCGTGTTGCAACGCGGCCCAGGTTCTTGATCAAGTGTTCGAGCAATGCAAATTCTTTGCGTGTCAGGCGAACGTTCGCGTCGCCGCATTTGACCCGCATGTCGTCGAAATCGACCACCAGACTACTGTCTTCGTAACGCGGCGAGCCTTCTTTTTCAGCACGCCGAAGCACGGCCCGTACGCGAGCTATAACTTCTTTGACCGAAAAAGGTTTGACGACATAATCGTCCGCCCCGGAATCGAGTCCCGCAATCTTGTCCGTTTCGGCCGCCTTGGCCGTGAGCATTATGATCGGCGTTTTTTCCGTTAACTGTTCACGCCTGAGCCGGCGGCATAATTCCATGCCGCTCATGCCGGGCAGCATAAGGTCGAGAATGATCAGCGAAGGCGTTGCTTTTTCGTCTAAAGCGATCCGCAAACCTTTTTCGCCCGATTCCGCAATCGTTGAGCGAAAGCCTTCACGCTTGAAATTGTAGTGCAGACTTTCCGCAATGTCGGCATCATCTTCGATGATGAGAATGTGTTGCAGCATACGCTCGTTTCAGGTCGGAATTGTAAGCAATATGTGACGAATTTGCGACAGTTTATGGTGCGTAACTTAACGGCGGGTTAACTAAATGTTACATGAATGTTAATTGTCGACTGCTTTTGCCATTTCATATTTCGGACGAAAAACTGCGACAAGCCGTCCGCATCCGGCGTCGATGGCGGACCATTTGTCGATCTTGATTTCGATGGCCGCAAAAGCCGCTGTGGGCATCGGTTCGATCGCTCCGGTAAGATAACGAATAAAGCCTTCCATGCCCGGGTTGTGGCCGACGAACATAACAGATGAGAAAGCTTCGTCGATCTGCGACGCGACGGTCCGGAGCGTCATCGGGCTGGCCTCGTAAATACGCTCTTCGTAACGCAGTGGGCTGTTTGAGCCGGACGATTCCTGCACAAGCAACGCAGTCTGCATCGCACGCTTCGCGGGCGAGCTGACAATTACTTGAGGCAAGAAATCTTCGCGCACCATAAGTTCGCCCATAAACGGCGCGGCGATCAGGCCGCGGCCGTTCAGCGGACGGTCGAAATCGGCAAGCGATGCATCATCCCAACTCGACTTTGCATGACGCATTAGAAATAGAGTTTTCATCGACGCGAGAATTTTATGCCCGATGCTTTCAAACGACAAACCGTCAGCGGCAATCAAAGCTTTGCCGTAAAACACGGCTGCCACTTTAATCTCTTGAGTATCGACGGAAAAACAATTAGAATCATAGAGTGATGCGTAAATTGATCCTAATTTTGGCAGAAAAAGAAACGAAAAAGCGTCTTTTGGCGGCGCTATTTCTTGTCTTTTTTCTTGGCGAGTTAGGATCGCACGTGGCCGTTTGCCTGAATCATCCTTCGGCTGATCAGCAGTCGATCTCGGCCAATGAGGATGGGCACGACGATCCCTGCAAATACCTTATCCTTTGCGGCAACGGCACGCGCAAGGACCAACAGGCTCCCAATTTTAGCCACGATTCGGCACAATACAATACCCTGCTGGAACGGCTTTCGGACTTTCACCCGCAAGTCGACCTCCGGGAAAGGCCGCCGACAAGATTTGGCCCGACACACGGCCTTTTTCAACCTACCAGTCCACCGTTTCTTCCTCCTGAACTCTCTTAGCCGGCAAACCCAATATCGCCTTGTTTCTTAAGGTACGAAAGACCTTCATCTATTCGTATTTTATGCGCGGGTTTTAAAAAGCTCCGGTAAATAGACCGAGAGAGTTCAGGAGTTGATACATGAAAAGGTTCGTTAGTTTTTTAGCGATAATACTTCTTGTCGGCATTGCCTGTTTTGCTCAGAACGCAGGCGTTATCAAGGGCAAAGTTACGTACGGCGATAGTCTGCCGCTGCATGATGCTTCGGTTTCGATAGTACAAACGCGGCAGTCGACACTGACCGATACAAGCGGCAGCTTCGAGATCGCAAACGTACCGGCGGGACGTTACACAGTATTGGTACATCACGACGGTTTTTCGGATGTCACGAAGACAATCACTGTCGGAGCGGATGCAATTACCCTGGATTTCCAGCTCCAGCTAATTGCTTTGAGAGAGCAGGTGACCGTTACCGCGGCCGGCACCGAACAGTCCGTTTTCGATTCGTTCCAATCGGTGAACTCGGTCGGCTCGACCCAGATAACCGAACGTGCTTCGACGTCGTTGGGTGACGTGCTTGCAAATGAAACCGGCGTAGCAAAACGAAGCTTCGGACCGGGTAGCTCGCGACCGGTGATTCGCGGATTCGATGGCGACCGTGTGCTGGTTTTGCAGGACGGCGTTCGCACGGGTTCGGTCGGATCGCAATCCGGCGATCACGGCGAACCGATCGACCCGCTTTCGGCAGAACGGATCGAGGTTGTAAAAGGGCCGGGGACGCTGCTGTACGGAAGCAACGCTATCGGCGGCGTCGTGAACGTGATCGGCAATGACGAGAACGAATCGCACGAAGGCTTTCGCGGTTTTGCGACGGGCGTCGCCGGAACGGCGGACAGACAGGCGGGTTTTTCAGGCGGATTGGAGTACGGTGTCGGCAAGTTTCTTTTTCGCGGGAACGTCGGGGCACAACGCTCCGACGATTTTGAAACGCCGCTCGGTCGTATTCCAAACTCCGCATCACGCTCTAACAGCGGATCGTTCAACGCCGGCCACTTTGGCGACAAGTTTTATATAAATGGCGGTTATTCGGCCGATATTCGCAGGTACGGCATTCCGTTCGCGGCACTTTTCGAGGCTGAGGAAGAAAAGCGCGGAATCGCCTTGCCCGAAATCGACGAAGATATCGATATCCGAATTCGTAGCCACAAGTTTCGGCTTAACGGCGGATTTCGCGAATTGACCAATCCGTTTCTGAGCGGTGTTCAGTACAACCTGGATTACACGGACTACCGGCATAAGGAGATCGAACGTGCCGATGGTATCGACGAAGTCGGAACGATTTTCGACAACAAGACCTTTTCTTACCGTTCGCTTTTCGAGCAGCAAAAATATGGAAAACTCACGGGCCGTTTTGGGTTCGAAGGCTTCAACCGCGAGTATGAAGTAAACGGAGCCGAGCAGTTGATAACCGGAAAGGTCAAGCACGACGCGTTTTCGGTTTTCGGCCTTGAAGAGCTGAATTTCGACCGTGTTAAGGTGCAATTCGGCGGGCGTGTCGAGAACAACCGGTACCGGCCGGAGAATTCCGATCTGACTCGGCGAGGCTTTACCGCTTTCTCCGGCGGAGCAGGTATCAATGTCGGCCTGTGGGAGGGCGGTGCGTTTGTTGCGAACTACACGCATTCAAATCGGGCACCCGCGCTTGAAGAGCTTTACAACAACGGCCCGCACATCGGAACGATCACATTCGAAGTCGGCAATGACGCCCTTCGCCGCGAAACGGCGAACGGCATTGATGTCTCTCTGCGGCATCAGTCGAAGCGGTTTCGAGTGACCGGCGACGTTTATTATTATCGCATCGAAAATTTTGTTTTTCTCGCCCCGCAGGATGAGGACGGCAACGGCGAAGTCGATATCGAAGACGGACTGCCGGTTGGAAGATACGAACAAGCCGGCGCATCGTATGTTGGCGCCGAACTTTCGGCGGACGCGAGCTTTAACGATTATATCGGCGGCTTTTTAAGCATGGACTATGTTCGGGCAAAGCTTGTCGACGGCGACATCGATCTGCCTCGCATTCCGCCGTTTCGTGCCCGCGTCGGATTGGACTTTAGGTACAAAGACCTCAGCGTTCGTCCTGAAGCCGTGTTCGCCGCCGACCAGGACAAGATCTTCCCGCTCGAAACTCGTACCGCCGGTTACGGCATTATCAACGTCGGGGCGTCGTACACCATCGGCCGGCAGCACCAGGCCCACATCTTTTCGGTCAACGCCTATAACCTGACGGACAAGCTCTATCGCAATCACGTTTCCTTTATAAAGGAACTCGTCCCCGAGATCGGCCGCGGCGTCAGGTTCGGGTACACGATAAGGTTTTTCTAGGTTCTGGAGTTTAACTATCAACTGGCAACTGGCTAACTATCAACTATTCTAAAAGCCGTTACTTGCCGGTTGATAGTTTTTGGCAACGGGTGTGCCGTTCGTTTATGATTTGGGAATTAAATTCGAGCAGGAGCCAGACTAAAATGCGATCTGAAAATCTGAACTTTGAAACGGCAAACGGGCCGACCACCGCGTACGTCGCAAGGCCGGATGAGGGCGGCGAAAAGACTGTGATCGTGATCCAGGAATGGTGGGGATTGAACGATCATATAAAGGACATCGCGGGCCGTTATGCTGCTGAAGGCTTTACCGCCATCGCCCCGGACCTCTATCGGGGAAAGCTTGCGACGAACCCAAAGGAAGCGGGTGAAATGATGAACGCCCTGGCGATCGAGGACGGGCTGGACACGATTAAAAACACGGTCGATGCGGCGTCCGCGGCGTTCAATGTCAAACATTTCGGAATCACCGGCTATTGTATGGGCGGGACATTTGCATTGCGGGCCGCGTGCGAGTTGGAGGGTTTTAGTGCGGCTGCCCCGTTCTACGGTGACGTGCCGGAAGAGGATGTATTGAAAAAGTTAAGAACCCCGACGATCTTCGTTTCGGGCACAAAAGACGCGTGGATCAATCCCGAAAAGGTCGCGTATCTCGAAGACGTTGCGGAACGCTACGAGCTGCCGGTCCATTCGGCAAAGTACGATGCCGACCACGCGTTCTTCAACAATACACGGTCCGAGGTTTACGACAAGGCCGCCGCCGAAGACGCGTGGGCGCTTGTGACGGGATTTTTTAACGACAAACTTTGATGGCTGGGAACGCAGGCTGCATATCCGGCGAGTCAGTGAATAAATTCCCGTAACTCATTCGCCGTAGGCAACGAAGTTCTCGCTCCGATCGCTCGACACTTTAGCGCCGCAACTCCGTTCGCCATGCGGCAGCTTTCCTCAATCGAGGCACCTGTCATTAAGCCGTAAAGAAAGCCCACGCGAAACGAATCGCCGGCACCAGTCGTGTCTTTGCAGCCTCCCGGCACCTCAAAGGCGGGCGTTTCGATAAATCCGTCAGGGCCTAAAACGAGCGAGCCCGCGTCGCCCAGAGTTATTCCGACTATCGGACAGCCATATTGCTCGTGCATCTTTCGAAGCGAATTTTTGTGATCGGAGATTCCGGTTAACGTGGCCGGAAGGTCCGATGACGCGATCAGGACATCGACCAGCGACAGCAGATCTTCTATGCCATCGAACGCCCGGTCGATATCGATTGAAACTATTACTCTTTTATCTCGTGCTTCACGGGCAAGACGGATGCATGCGTCGACGTCGTGCGGCGTCAAGTGCAGAACTTTAGTGTCATTCAACGCAGCCACGGGAACATTGCTGTGCGTGTACGCAAGTTTTGCATCCCGCTGCCATATGACCGTCCGTTCGCCGTTGCGAACATCGATCACGATAAAGGCGATCTGAGTTCTTGCACCGCTTACGCGTTCCGCGAGTGAGAGGTCTACACCTTCGGCCGCTAACGAATCCCAACCTATCTGTCCCGCGGGATCGTCGCCGAACCTGCCGACGTATCTTGTTTTTAGCCCAAGTCTGCAAAGTCCGGCCATGGTGGTCGCTACCTCGCCGCCGGCGGCTTGCGTATAGTCAGTCAGTTCGACCTTGGAGTTAAATTCCGGATAATGCGGCACCTCGATCAAAAAATCGACCGCATTGGTGCCGAAACCGACGACATCGCATGCCCGGCCGATTTGTAAGGAAAATGGAAAATTCATTTAAGGGCGGAACCGCGCGGAAAAATTCGCAAAAATTCGCACACGTTCTTGCAATCGACTTGGAATAAAAGTTAGATTTGAAACCACGGGCCATTAAAAAGCTTTCAACTAAAAATTTAATAGATTCCGGAGAAATTAAGAAATGCCGACATCGGTTTGTCCAGAGTGCGAAGAGGAAGTTTACGTTGATTCCGAAATGGAGCAGGGCGACCAGGTGTCCTGTGACGAGTGCCATTCATCGTTGGTGGTTGTCGGGCTGGATCCGATCGAACTGGACTTGCGCGAAGAATCGGACGATTACTCCGACGACGAGGATTACGAATCTCAGGACTACGAGGGCGACCGCTTTTAGTTCGAGCACTAAAGAAATTTTAGGGGCGCTATCGCCCGCGTTTTAGTTAGGCGGCGTGTATCCGCTCCTGTTCTGCTTTACTACCAGCCCCTTTCTCGACAATATCTTTACGTTCCTGAATTCGTTCGTCCCCGTTTTTTCCTTGTCCGGATAAAACGCTATCGCATAGCTTGCCGTTATCTCATCTTCTAAGGCCTTAAACAGCGGATCGAAGTTGTTGTTCGTCGCGTAGAAACTCTTACCGCCGGTCCTGTCTATCAACCCGCTCGCCTCAAGCGGCGTCAGCAGCGGCCGCTTGGTTTGCTGTAACCGTGAATACGACGGCAGGATCAACGCGTACACGGACGTTTCGCTGTCGTTCGCGCGGTCTATCACCGTCTCAGGGGCAACTATATCGCCCACGGGAAACCCGTCGGTAATTATTACGACGGCCTTTTTGGTCAGCCGGTTCATCGAATATTTCGGCCCTTTAGTGTTGAGAAGCCGAACGGCATGATCGACCGCGTCATAGGCATGAGTGGACAGGCCGTCCCGGTCTCTTTTCAGTTTTGAGATCGATGAATTCAGC
>CADEEU010000162.1 GCA_902826385.1 uncultured Acidobacteriota bacterium
AGCGGATAGCGCTTGTGAGGGCAGAAATTTTCGATTGCGTGAAATGTGCCACCCACGTTATAAAGCGCGACCTCGGTGCCGTCTTTTAGTTTAACGGTTGCTCCGCGGCCCGGAGGGACGGATTCGGCTTTGCCTACGGTAATCGTCTTTCCCTCGCGCTGCGGTTTACGTTTGTTCTCTTTGTGCTTACCCATACCCGATTCTGCTTCAAGTTTCGCCAATTCAAATCGCAAATCGCAAATCGACATTAGCAAATTGCAGACTCTTGCTTTATCGCCGAAACTCAAACAAAATAAAGCAAAGGAGTTGCCAAATGACCGAATCCGCAGCAAAGTCGCGAGTGCGGTGCCGCGACATAATGACCGGCAGCGTTAAGACCGCCACCCGCGAACACACATTAAAAGACGTCGCCGCCCTGATGCGCGACGGCGACATGGGATCGGTGCCGGTCGTCGAAGGTGGAAAGCTGGTCGGCATTGTCACGGACCGCGACATCGTCGTGCGTTCGATTGCCGAAGGCCGTGACGCCTCGACAAGCGTGGCGGAGGCAATGACGACCGATATTTTTGCGGTCAAACCCGACGATTTCGTTTTCGAAGCCATCCGCCTCATGGGCGACAAACAGGTCCGCCGCGTGCCTGTGGTCGATAACGACGGAACGCTCGTCGGCATTATCGCGATGGCCGATATTGCACTTGAAATGGAGGATGAGAAGGAGATTGCAGAAACCTTAGAGGAAATTTCAAGCGGAAGCGCTTTTTGGAGCAAGAACTGATGGTAATTCGAACAGCCTTTTTATTTCTCTTTTGCTGCGGCTTTGTAACTGGCCAAAGCGTCAATGTTGATGACATCAAGGCAAGCGGCAAGTTCACCACAAATCATTATGAAAACGGAGACTTAGGAATTTCGATCGAGCTTCCGAAAGGCTGGCTCGGTTACGACGAAGAAACGAATAAAAAAACTCTTGATAAAGGTCACGAGTTGATTCGCCAGGACAAATCCAAAGCGGCGGCCAAGAGGATTCACGAGTCTATATCGAAAACCAGGGTTTTGTTTCAGGTTTCTCCGGCCGCCGGAGGAGCTGGGATTTCCGTCGGAATCGAGAGCGTGCCGGCCGGAATTTCTAGTCGGCAATATGCTGAATCAAATGTATCAATGCTTCGCGGAGTGCCCAACGTAAAACTAACGAAAGATATCTATCATAAGTCTCTTGGCAACAAACCCTGGGAGACTTTTGATGTGGAAATGAGAGTAAACGGAGTGACGGTGAAGCAGCAATATTTTAACCGTGTTCAAAACGGAGTAGCCCTCTTTTTCATTGCTACGGTAGTTAATAGTATTTTCGAGAAAGATGTTTCGGACAGCCTTAGTTCAATCAAGTTTGTCCGTTAGCTCATATGGCCAAATCGACCAATCGTTATTTTCAGTTCCTCGGATCATCAAAGAATGCTCAATCAGGCAAGCTTTGGTATCCGGCGGCGGATGTTTACAAGACGCCGGAGGGATGGGTTGTGAAGGTCGAATTGGCGGGTGTGTCGGTCGAGGATGTGCAGATCGAGGTGCAGGGGAACGTTCTTTATATTGCGGGCTGTCGCAAAGACAAGTCATACGCATTCGGAGCTTCATATCATCAGATGGAGATTACCTACAGCAGCTTCGAAAAGACCTTGAAATTCCCGGCCTCGATCGAAGGCGTTTCGCTCGATCATATGTTCGAGAACGGGCTGCTTATCATTCGCCTCCGAAAAGGAGAGGCAGTAGAAGCGTGATCAAATTCGTCTAATTTGGTGGACATTATGGCGGAAGAGAATAAACAAGAACAACCACAAGCCGAAACGGAACCGAAGCCGGAAACGTTCGAGATAGCGGTGCTCCCGCTGCAGAACACGACGCTCTTTCCGGAGACGGTCGTACCGCTGGCGGTGGG
Organism: uncultured Acidobacteriota bacterium; assembly: GCA_902826385.1. GTDB lineage: Bacteria > Acidobacteriota > Blastocatellia > Pyrinomonadales > Pyrinomonadaceae > OLB17. The sequence continues at coordinate 1,928 of CADEEU010000162.1, forward strand.
CCGCGACCGCTCTATGAAGGCGGTCGAGGCCGCGTTGTCCACCGAAGAAAAGCTTATTGCGTGCGTCACCACAAAGACCGAGAACGTGACCGGCGACGACGCAAAATACGAAGACCTTTATCAGGTCGGCACGATGGTCAACATCAAACGCATGATGCGCAACGAGGGCGTCATGCAGCTGATCGTACAGGGGCTGGACAGATTTAAGGTTACCGAATGGACGCAGGCCGAGCCTTTTCTGCGGGCGAAATGCGAGATATTGCCGGACCTTACCCGAACGGACGATGAAGAGATCGAAGCCTTGAAACGCAATATCCAGGGCATGATCCAGGAAGCCCTGGCTCTGTTGCCGAACATCCCGCCCGAGATACGCATGGCCGTGATGACACAGCAGGACCCGGTGCAGCTTTCGTATTTTCTTGCGTCGGTGCTTGACCTCGGCGTCGAGACCGAGCAGAGAATGCTCGAATCGAACACCGTCGACGAACTGCTGACCCTGACCCATGCTGCTTTGGCCCGCGAGGTCGAGATCATGCAGATCCGGTCGAAGATCGCGACCGAGGCACAGGGAGAGATGGACAAGTCGCAGCGTGATTACGTCCTGCGGCAGCAGATGAAGGCGATCCAAAAGGAGCTTGGCGAGGACGAATCGGGCGAAAAAGCCGAGGCCGGACAGCTTAGGGAAAGGCTTGAAACGGCCGACCTGCCAGATGAAGTTCGGAAAGAAGCGGAACGTGAATTGAAGCGGATGGAGCAGCTTCCGCAGACGGCTCCCGACTATCACGTTATCCGCACCTATCTCGAATACGTTCTCGAATTACCTTGGCGGAAATCGAGCGAAGAAAAACTCGATCTGAACGAGGCACGAAAGATTTTGGACGAGGACCATTACGGCCTCGAGGACATAAAGGAACGCATTTTGGAATCGCTCGCGGTTGTTAAGCTCCGGCCCGATTCTAAAAGCCCGATTCTGCTGTTCGTCGGACCTCCGGGCGTTGGTAAAACAAGCTTGGGCCGCTCAATAGCGAGAGCACTTGGACGCGAGTTTGAACGGTTATCCTTAGGCGGAATGCGGGACGAGGCCGAGCTTCGCGGGCATCGGCGGACCTACATCGGTGCAATGCCGGGCCGGATCGTACAGGCCTTGCGACGAGTCGGCGTAAATAATCCGGTGATGATGCTCGACGAGATCGACAAACTCGGCAACGATTACCGCGGCGATCCGTCGGCGGCGCTTCTCGAAATTCTCGACCCGGCACAGAACAACACCTTCCGCGATAACTATCTCGATTTGCCGTTCGATCTGTCGAAGGTGTTCTTCATCGCAACGGCCAACCAGCTTCAGCCGATCCCGATGCCGCTCCGCGACCGCATGGAGATCATCCAACTCGCCGGCTACAGCGACCGCGAAAAACTGAATATCGCAAAGCAATATCAAGTGGCGAGGCAGTTGAAGGAAAACGGCGTCACGCCGGAACAGCTTGAGATAACGGACGACGCGTTGAACTTGCTGATCACACGGTACACGCGCGAAGCGGGTGTGCGGCAGCTCGAACGGACAATCGGAAATCTGGCCCGCAAAGTTGCCTTGAAAGTCGCCGAAGGAGCGACCGAAAAGATCATAATCACTGCCGCGGATGTGAAGGAATATTTAGGATCTCCCCGGTTCTTCCCGGAAGAAGCACGAAAAGAATTGCCGCCCGGCGTCGCGACCGGAATGGCGTGGACCGAGATGGGCGGCGAGGTTTTGTTTATCGAGGCAACCGCACTTCCCGGCGGCAGCGGCCTGACGCTGACTGGCCAGCTCGGCGAGGTTATGAAGGAATCGGCCCAGGCGGCCCGCAGCTACCTGTGGTCTCATGCGTCGGAGCTCGGCATCGACCCTGAGGCAATCAAGCACAACGGCGTTCACGTCCACGTTCCCGCTGGCGCAATTCCAAAGGACGGCCCTTCAGCCGGTGTGACAATGACATCGGCACTGGCGTCGCTTTACACCGGACGGAAAGTTCGGTCAGATACCGCCATGACCGGCGAGATCACGCTTTCCGGGTTGGTCTTTCCTGTCGGCGGCGTGAAAGAGAAAGTCCTGGCCGCTCACCGTGCGGGAATACGCCGGATCATCCTGCCCGCCCAGAACGAGCCGGACATCGAAGAGATACCTGAAGACTTGCGTAAAGAGCTTGAGGTCGTCCCCGTCAAACACATCAGCGAAGTGATCGCCGCCGCGCTTGAGAAAACTCCTTCAGCCGAAGCCGTAAAACCCTTCGTCATCCCCGCCGGCGAGAACGGCCGCGAAATTCAAGAACCGCTGATCGCGAAGGAGAGCGACGTGTAGCCTGGGAACGCAGGCGCCCTCGCCTGCACGCCGCCGTAGTTTGGCGGCGAACTGACGAGGCAAATTAGTACCGCAAATATCCGGCGTTCGTTCGTGCTTCGCACTCATGCAGGCGAGGGCGCCTGCGTTCCCGGGATTCTCTACACTCCAACCCCAAAAAAATCTTTGCAAAATAACGATTTTCTGCGTTTTTCCAGTAGAAAATTGTCCCTCAATAAGTGTATGCTTTTAGGTTAGACGTTTCGAAGAAAGGTCACTTCCTTCAAATCTACCCTTGAGCGATGTTTTAGCCGGCAAAGCAGCATCTCCGAAACAGTGAGAGAGTGCGTAATCCACACTTCACATAACAACTTAAAATGGCGTTAAAATCTTTATTTAGTTTATTTTCCAGCGATCTCGCAATCGATCTTGGCACCGCGAATACGCTGGTCTACGCGAAGGGCCGCGGCATTGTCGTCAGCGAACCGTCGATCGTCGCGATCAACAAGGTAACCAATCAAGTCGAAGCGGTAGGCCGCGACGCGAAAGAGATGCTCGGGCGAACGCCGGGCAACATCGTCGCGATCCGTCCGATGAAGGACGGCGTGATCGCCAATTTCGAAGTTACCGAGAAGATGCTCCAGCACTTCATCCGCAAGGCACACAACGGCAAATCGTGGGTTCGCCCGCGTGTCGTCATCGGCATCCCGTCGGAGATCACGCAAGTTGAAAGACGAGCCGTTGAAGACAGCGCATATCGAGCCAAGGCAAGCGAGGTCTATCTGGTTGAAGAAGCGATGGCAGCCGCGATCGGTGCCGGACTTCCGATCACCGAACCGCACGGCAACATGGTTGTCGATATCGGCGGCGGAACGACGGACATCGCGGTAATCTCACTGTCGGGTATCGTGTATTCGCGTGCCGTCCGCGTCGCCGGCAACGAGATGGACGAGGCGATCACGCAGTACATCAAGCGCAAGTACAACCTTTTGATCGGCGAGCGTACGGCCGAGGCGATCAAGATCGGACTCGGATCGGCCTTTCCGCTCGATGAGCCGCTTTCGATGGACGTTCGCGGCCGTAACCTGATCGAGGGTATCCCGAAGACCATCACGATGACCGACGAAGAGGTCCGCGAGGCGCTGTCCGACGCGGTCTCGACGATCATCAACGCCGTCCGCGTCGCCCTCGAACGCACACCGCCCGAGCTTTCCGCAGACATCGTCGAACGCGGCATCGTCCTGACCGGCGGCGGTGCACTGCTCAAAAATTTAGACAAACGTCTGACAATCGAAACCGGCCTGCCGGTCGTCATCTCCGACGACCCTCTCTCATCGGTGGTGCTCGGCACCGGCAAGATGCTCTCCGATTTTGAACTGCTCAAACGCGTCAAGTGGGATAATTCACTAATGACTGGAAGTTAAATTGAGTCTCAAGTCCAAAGGCCCAGGTCCAAGGTCATAAAGCCGGCGACTTGGGACGTTGGATCTTGGACACGGGACTTGAATAGATGGTTGAACGAAGTCAAAAAGAAGTTTGGCGGATGACGCCTTGGCTTGTGGTCGTTCTGCTGTTGGGCAATTTTCTGCTGATGGCTTTCGATGCGCGTCAGGTTACGTCCGGCCAGCGCATTATTCGCGTGTGGGCCCAGACGGCTGCGGATTTCGTCCAGTCTCCTGTTACTACGGTAACCGCCGGTGTTTCCAATTATTTTTCTTCCTTCGCAAACCTGCGTACGGCCCAGTCCGAGAATGATGAGCTCAAACAACGCATCCAGGAACTGGAGGTCGAGGTAAAGGGCAGCTCGGACCTTGTTGCCGAGAATGAACGGCTTCGCGGTCTTCTCGATCTAAAGGCGGCGAGCAAGTATAAGGTGCTCAATGCCCGCATCATCGGACGTGACCCATCCGTCTGGTTCGATTCTTCGATCGTCAACCGCGGCAGCATGGATGGCATAAAGCTGAACATGCCGGTCGTAACGAACGGCGGGCTTGTCGGCCGCGTGACGGCTGTAGGGCCGCTGACCGCGCAGGTCGATTTGATAACGAGAGACAAATCAGGCGTTGGCGGAGTGGTCGGCGAGATCGGCGGTTCGAACGCCCTCGGGGTCATCTCCGGCACCAGCAAGCAAAACGTAGTCGAGATGCGATACGTCGCCGGCAGCATCGATGTACAGGTCGGGCAGATCGTTTACACCAGCGGACAGGACGGCATCTACCCGGCCGGACTAAAGATCGGCGAAATCGTAGAGGTTGTGAGCGGTTCTGCAACGACCCCGCATAAAATATTTCTCAGGCCGAGTTCAGGCCTCGACTCGATGCAAGAGGTAGCCATCCTCCTGTACGAGCCGCCAGCCAAACCGGAGTTCGAGCAGACACTCACCGCTCCGAAGAAAAAATAGTTTTTTGTCCACGTCCGCGTTAATGTTGGTCGACTCCATTAAGATAGCGAAAGATCAATGCAGGATATTCCGTCCAGTGTCAGCATCCCATTCAGGGTAAATGAAAACGTCGCAGATTTTTGCCGACGCATTTTTGTGGAACCTCTGGGAAAGATTATGCTTGCCGTAGTTGTCTTGAGTTTGCTTTTTACTCTTGGGTGGGCTGTTTTCGGTGTTCGAGAGAAGCATATGCGGCGAATTTCGTCGGCGCTGCTCATCCTGATCTGTGGTCTGACGCTTTTGCCGATTTTTCTTTACGGTGGTGATGCGGTTTATACTGTAGTTGCGGACCCTATATATTACCCGTTCGTGTTTGCCTGGCTTGTCTTTTTCACGGCGATTTTTCTCGGCCGATTTAATATAGGCGGGAAGCATATTCTTTTCGGATGCTCTTTTGTGCTCGGTTTGCTTTCGTTGATGTTCGGGCTCGAATTGATGAAAGTTTCAGTTAACACGTGGAAAAGCACGTTCCCTGCTTTTGCCCATCTCGAGATTATTTCCGCAATAGTGATTCTGCAGACGATTACTTATTTACATCGGGCCAACCGAACATACGGAATGTGGAAAATTGCGGCGGCAGGGGCGTCATTCGTTATCGTGTTCCTGCAATACTTCGAGATACTCCCTCCAATTTGGGCTGATTCGGACATTGCATTCGAAAACATTTTATTTCTCATTATTGCGGGCTTGACCCTCGAAGGTTTTCTTTTGATGTACAAAGCAAAATCGGACCTGGCCGTCTCGAACCTTAAAGGCGCGGATCCGAAAATGACCGAATGGATCAGTTAAAGATCACTATAGCTCTGATAGTTGCGATACTTCTGCAGTGGACGCTGCGGAACATAGCGGAACCGTTTGCTTATATCGATTTTCCGCTGATCATTGTCGTTTACGCCGCCCTGCAGCGTGACGCGGTCAAAGCGATCTTTTTCGGGACCTTTGCGGGCCTGGCGGTCGATGCCCTTAGCGGCGGCTTGCTGGGGTCGAACGCGTTCGCCAAAACCCTTATTGCATATATAGTTTCCGAGCTCGCAAGGCGTGTCTACATGGACAACCTTTTGCTTCGCATACCCGTCATAGCGGGAGCGTGTTTGTTGGACGATCTCATCTACTATGGGCTGCATAATCTGCTCGGCCAGCCGCCGGTCGGCCAGCTTATTGTGGTGATCGCTTACACGCTTATCGGAACGACCATCGCGGGAACTTTTATTTACATAATGCTGGATTACGTCCTGGTAGAGAAAAAGCGGTCCCGCAAGCCGGAATTTTTCTCGAATCGCAGGCAGACGCGACGAAAGAATCCGATCAGATTTTCACGCTAGTATGAAGCTGAATGAGCAGGGACAAAATCTATTTGCCAGGATAGGGACGATACAGATAGTTGCGTTCGTCCTGCTGACGATACTTGGTGTCCGTCTTTATTACCTGCAGGTCGTCCAGGGCTCGTACTGGAGCGAACGGGCCGAGAATCAGCGCATCAGGCTTATTCCGATTCCCGCTCCACGCGGAGCCATCTTCGACCGCAAC
>CADEEU010000163.1 GCA_902826385.1 uncultured Acidobacteriota bacterium
GAGCCCGCCTTCGACTCCGGCGACGGATGAGATCAACCTAGCGTCGGTTGATTGGTTCGCGGCTTCAAGTGCCTTCTTCGCGGCCGTCTGTTCCGCGTTATAAATACCCTGGATCTGGGTGTTTTCAGCTTGTCGATTGATAGCAGCTCCGGCAACCAATCCGTAAGTCTCAAGCGCAGTTCCTAAACTCGACAACATCCATCCCATCGATATTTGAGAAACGCCCTCATAGACCTGTCCGCGAAGAACCCGATAGCTGAGCCACGGGACGAGAATGAAGCAGAGACTTGAGACGAAGAACAATGCAGTGACGATAAGCGCACTCGAAGCCGGATCATATGCACCGTTGGTTATGATCTTTGCCGTCACGGGATCAAGAGAAAATGTACTCTCACCGTTGTAGATAGAAAGCGCGAGAACGCCGAGGGCATAGCAAACATAGAGAGTCACTTCCTTTACCAGCGGAAAGGCCAGCGCAAATGTAGCGACGCCCCAACAGAACGGATAGAACATCTGAGCTGCAAACTTCTCGTCAAAGCCGAAAGCAGCGAGAACCGGAGCCGCGAGTTTTAGGCCTATCAATATGAACAGTCCCACGATCGCGAGGAAAAGTCCGCCGAACTTTATGATGTTCTGCCCGATCACCATAAAGGTGAACATCCGTGGCATATCCCATCCGAGGATGTTGAGTTCGCCCGTGATGTCTTTCACGGAGGATTCCTTATCCATGATGATGCCGACGAGGCCGGGTTCTCCGTTCGGCAGACGTTCGGCAATCAGTTCGTTGGGATCTTCCACGGCAAAGTTTGCTTTCACATACTGTTTCATCTTGTCGTCAAACTCAGTTACAAGTGAGCGGTTGTAAGCGCGAATTGGTCGTGCAAAAAACTTGCCGGTTATTGTGAGGCCGTCGATGATGAACGGACTCGCTCCGATCAGTACCATAAAGATGATCGACCGAATTGCCCAAGCGACAAGCTGCTCGGGCCCAACCCCGCGGTTGTCATGAAACCGGCGAATAAACGCAAATATCAATACGAAACTCGCAATGATCCATGCTAGGAAAGTGAGGATCGGCATTAAAGGCTTTACGATCACGTTCAGGACAGATTGAAAAAGCCATTCCTGTCCGGTTCGCATCAGGTTTCTGATCTGCTCGCTGAAATTTGGAGCGGGAGGTTTGGGTGGAACCACCGGTCCGGGAGACGGACTCGCTACAGGATTAGCGGGATATCTGTCCTCGAACTCACGAAGTGCAGGAGCCGGACTTCCGTCGAGCGGCGGCATGAATGGAGAATCAGGATTCACCGTCATTATCAAATCGTTCGCTGTTACAGGCTGTCCGTTCATCGTGCCGATCGGCGTCTGCCCTTCTACCCGCGGCGGACGAGGAGGGTGCGGCCGGGTTTGCCCGGCCGCTGGCGTGGCGAGGAGACATGGCGAGACGAGGTAGGCGAGAACGAATAGAGCTGTCGCTAATGCGTGGCGAAATGGGGTCACGTTTCTCATGGCTTTGGTTTTTTGAGTTCTTAGATCCGGTCTTTATGGAAGCGGGCTTTGGTAGACGTCGTCATTCCAGACTTCATATCGTTCGAGTTCGCGCAGGAATTCATCGGATGCCCGAGTGATACCCGTCATCATCTCGGTGCTTCGGCGGATCTCTTTTCCGAACTCGGTCATCTGTTCGATCTTTAGCCCATAGGCAATAAACTTCGCCTGTATCTTGGCTTCAAGTTCGCGCAGCTGGCCTTCGACGGTCGAAATGCGCTGATTGATGGCGAGCATTTGATCTATGAGAGACTGCACACCGTCCTGATTAGCGGAAGGGTTGGCAGAGATCGCTCTGGTCTCATCCGCGATCTTCTCGCGCTCTTCGTAAAGTTTCGCCAGATCCAGAAGGATGTTCTCACGGTCAAAGAGCATCTTTTCGAGTTCGGAATCCAGTTTTGCAAGGCGTTCCAGGTTGGCGAGATGGGCATCGGCACTTCGACCGATGGAATGCCGTAGAAAATCGTCAAGATCACGCTTGTTTGCTTCCATATCGAAGATGCCGTTCTTCAGGCGTCGTGCGATATTGACGACCGATTGTATCTGGCTGGTAATGGTGGCTTCGATCCGCTTCTTTAGTTCGAAGGTTCCGCGGATCAGGCGGCCGATAGTGGCATAGGTCGTTATGAGCTGCTTGTGCCGCATAACCTGCTCATCGACCTTGTCGAGAATGCCGCGCAGGTTCGTAACGCTTTCGACCATCTTTTCGTACTGCCGAACCGCTTGCTCATAGGTTTGGATATAGTGATTGATGGTCTCGACCCAGCGAGCGGCCTCTTCGATCTTTTTCGCGACCTGAAGCGTATATTGAGACGGATCGAAAACGGTCCACTGCGCCTGAGCCGGACGAACATCGATCCCAATAAATATCGACGAGAGAACTACTGCGAAAACAACCTGTCTTACTGTTCTGTTATTTCGAGTCATGCTGCTACCTCCAAGCCCCTCAATTCATTGAGGTCAAAAGAAGAGATCTCCGTGAGTCCAACGGCGCTCAATCCGCTCGGATACTTTGAGGCAAGCCAGGAGACGACGATCTCAGGCGGCAGATCGGGCCGAATGTTTTCGACAAGTCGTCGGGCGTTCGCTTCGTTCGTATCGTTAGTGTTTGCCCAAAGCATTGCCGGCGAAAGACGTATCTCGGCCATCTGGACGATCTTGTCGGCACCGCTTCCGATCACGAACACCCATTGCGTATATCTGCCATATTGATTTCTGATCGCCCGGATCGCAGCGACCGTTTCGGGAGCGAGTTCGCAATCTGATGCGAGACGGTCGAATCCGCCGATCTGTTTACCGATCATCTTCACGCCGGAGTTTTTCACGAGGTCTATTCCGATCTCATTCGGACGTTCAGCGGTGCCCGTGAAATGCTCGTAGGCTTGCGAGAAAAGGACCGTGACCAATCCTTCTTTACGGCCGGTTACGGATGCTTCGGCAATAAGCTCCTGGATCGCCGGAAAGTGTCGGTTGATCTCGCGCATCTCATCGCACAGAAAAAGGATCGGGGTCTTTTGCTGGCGGTCGTCTTCTTCGCCGATCTCCTGCATTATCTGGGCGCTGATTCGAAAGCCGACGCTCTCGCGGATCTTTTCGTCGAGACCGCTTATACCTGAAAGCTCGAACACATCGAACATCGATGGAACGTCATAGTCTGGATGGGTTGGCGAGTTCAGCCAGGGATCTTTCCGATGAACATTGAGCTTTAGGTAAAGTTCGCTAGCAGGCTCCTGCTGCGCAGGCTCCCAATGATAGGTTTTAAGAACATCAAGGAAATGTCCGAGTGTTGGCTGGAATTTTGGTCTGCCGTCTCCGTTTCGCGCGAGCGACATCTTGTAGGCCTCATCGATGACGGTCGCGGCTATGGCGCTTGTTATCGCATCGGTCCGGGGCGTCTTGGTGAGGATAAGGATGTCCGTCAACACCATCGAAAGCTGACGCTTTGTCGGACGAATACCTTTTTCAATTCCCGGGTAGTTCCAGATGTTGATCGGTTTTGGGTCGGCTTCATTGAACTCGATATGTCGTCCGCCGAACAGGAGACAGATGGGTTTGAACGAATGCCTGTAGTCCATTACGCGGACCTTTACGTTGCCTCGATGGGCACGGATGTCGGTGATAAGCATCGACGCAAGAAAGGACTTCCCTTCGCCTGATGCCGCGGTGACGATGACTGTCGGAGACTTGATCAGAGCGCGATCGTAGAGATCCAGGCCGAACATCTGCCCGTTTGGAGTGATAAAAATGCTGTGCGGTCGTCGGCTTCCGCGCCAGCTTGTCTCGGTGGGAACAAAAGCAATTACTGAATCTGCAGTTTCGGTTAGTTCCTGTCCGGTTGGCTTCCAGGAAAGTTCACCCGCAAGCATTCGAGGATATATGGCTCGCTGCCTGATCGCATCTTCCCGTATTGCATCAGCACCGATCTTCTTGCGGATCGAGGAAACAACCGCATCGCACCGGTCATCAAGTATCTCAAGCTGCTTCCGAGCATCCTTCGTTCCTTTCGAACGGCTCGCAAAGACGATGACATTTAGCCGTAGATTACAGATCTCCTCGTTGTCGCCTTCTACCTGTTCCAGAAGATCTTCAAGATCGGACTTGATGACGATCGCATCTTTTTTGAGATTTCTAAATCCGAGCCAGGTATTACGGCTGCCTTCGATCCGGTCGATGCGCTTTTGCAGGTCTTTTTTTGCAGCCTGTTTCTCGGTTGTCATCAGATCAACGACGATCTCGTGAGGAAATCCAAGAACTCGTGTGGCCGTCAGATAACGCATTATGTCCGCGGTAACAAATCCGTTCGGAAGTGTCTTTAGGCTGACCAGGCTTACGGGCGTGCCGTTGTGCCGGACATACTGCTCACGAGTGCCCTCGATACACGTACTGCACAGATATCGCCTTAGATCGACACACGCTGAATTGCAAAGGTTCGGAAAGTTTTGATGCTCCCTGCGATGGCTGATAAAGAGTGTTTCGAAAACTTCCGTTCGGCTCATTTCACGGAGCTGAAGGTTTCGCGGAAAGTTTGCTTCGAATGACTGAAAGACACGTGCAGCTTTGAGTTTGCACGCGGTCTCACTTTGCACCTCTCTCTGCACCATCAATTCACTTTCGCGATTTCTTACCTTTATTAGTGGGGAGCGGAGTAGTCGTGCGATCCCGTATTGCTTGACATCCCGGAAAAGCGAAGGCAGTAAGGACGAGAGAATGCTCGTATCACCAGCGTCCCTTACCGGCACGCGGATCCAGACCGTCGCAGTTTGCCGCATCACTTCGCCGGATCTTATGGCTTCTTCGTGGAGTGAAAGATTGGTGGCTTGAAGGATACCTGCGACCGGGTCGGACGATTCCGCATCACGTGAATCCAAGTGGTCGCGGAGAACCTCTCCCGTATCCAGCGAATTAAGAAATCGAAACTGTATGACCGTGTTCTTCGGCTTCTCGAACTTGAGGATAGTTTTCAATTCTTCGATTCGTTGCTCAGTCACATTTCCATCTATGTATAGACTGTTCGACGGCTCGAAGATGTACCCCTTACCGTAGCTCCCGTCCTTGTATCGAATGATGTTGCCGTCCAGTCCGGCGATCTCGGTCGCAAGCAATCGTCCGACAGCTTCGGCGTTCGATCGATCTTTCTTCTTTTCAGGTAATGGACTACCGACCGTGCGAGCCCGTTGCAGCTTAAATGCCGGGATAATCCGGAATCCGGCGACAAGACCAAGACCAGCGGAAAGTAGGCCGCCGAAGAGCGAGATTGCGATCTGTGTGAATGAAAGGTTTGCTATGTCCATGTTTATTTCCTGGTCGGGGTTGTCCAAAGGGATGGTTCGATCTCGCTCCTCAGCGGTGGCCGAATCGTCGCCCATCGGTCGATCTCTGCGTCGAATTTCTGAGAAAGCCAGTACCTGGGTTTGCTAAGGCGTAGGTAGTTAAAGGTTCCCAAGAGAGTGAGGAATACGAGTAATCCTGCCGGGAAGCCTAGAGGTACATACCCGACCCAGAGCCCTAGAACAAAAGGAACGAGATAGGCGATGGCTGTTGGGATCAGGATAAACTTCCAGTCGGTCGAGTAGACCCCGAACCTCTTGAGTCCTCGAAAAACATTGGGGCGTGTTGCACGTCTTCTCATTAGACTGTCTCCTAAAAGTTGGTATCAACTCCGACCGCTCGGCCTTGTGCGAGCTGCCAGAACACCGCGACGATGGTTCCGAACGCAAACGAAAGTAGCGAACCGAACGCCTGGTTGCCCCACTCCTTGCCGGTCATCTTGTTGTAGATCGACCATGCCACGCCGACCGCACCGAGGCAGAACAAAATGATCGCCATAAGCTTAAGAGCTTCACGAATAATGTTGGACAGATTGCTCGCATCACCGGTGAAGATCGGACCTTGGGCCGAAGCAAGATTTGTGCAAAATAGAACCAATGCGAACGGTGCCAATGGAGTTAGCCCGTCCTTCATGACTATCAAAAGTTTCTTCATATTCGTCCTCGCTAAGTGGATTTCTTGATGTTTGTTAATGACCAGAGGCGTCAATGATTTCTCTCGCTCTGCAAGGGTCGTGCCGTTCGGGGAATGGGAGATGTTGGCACATCGGTTGCCCACGCCAGCGGCATGAAACAACCGATCACCATTTCCTTCACAATCATCGTCTCGGTCTTACTCGGCTTTCCCCTATCAGCCGCGTCTCAGGAAACAGAAAGAATTTCTCGAAGCACACTTACCAGAATGGACGTACTTTCGCGAGCGAGATTATTCGAGGCGACTATTGAAAGAGCAGCAAGAAGTGAAGGCGTCGATCCGCTAATCCTCTGGACTATTGCTTATAACGAAACCCGCTTCCGTCCATGGCTGACCAGCCCGAAGTATGCCCGAGGAATGATGCAGTTCATGCCGGCAACTGCGGCGCGGTTTGGGTTGGTGGATCCATTTGAACCAACCGCATCACTGTTTGCGGCGGCTCGATATGTGCGGTATTTGGGGCGTCTATTCGATGGGAAGCTCGAATCGATTCTTGCGGCTTACAACGCCGGCGAAGGAACAGTTTTCGCCTATATTCAAGGCCGCGAATTGCGAACGAACGGGAAAGTGATCAATGCATCGAGGCGGCGGACCACGAACGGCGTCCCGCCGTACAAAGAGACGGTAGGGTATGTTTCACAAGGTGTAAAAGTTTATCGCTGGCTAAAGGAACAAGGAAGACTTTCCAGCTTTTCTCAGCCCGGACAGATCGCAAAAAAAACCGATCTCCCGAGTTCCAATAATCCTCGAGAGACAGAAGCTATTTCGGTGTTTTACGACCCCCGTACAGGTAATCGTAAAGTTGTTTCTTTGAATAAAGACGTCTCTTCGCAACCGCTAGATTTCGGGCCCGTCATCGTCGGACCTTCGATTCCAAAAAATTCGAGTCAATTAGCTCGGTCAACCTTTGCCGGTCAGAACCGGCCTTCAGAATTTCAAAGGTAGTCGGCGAATTTCCACGTCATTCCCGGACGACTTTCACGCCAATCGGCAAATTTTTAGACCGAAAAGAAACGCTGACAATGCGAAATCGAGAAGTTCAAGGCAATTTGCCGTGGCACCGCTTTTGCCATTAGCCCGGTCGAGATATATGTCCTATGAAAGCTAATGAAAACAAAAATGAACTACCCGGACTTTCAGGTGTACACGTCGGTGCCGCTACCTACCTGACCCGCGACCCGGACGACATCGTAACCATTGCCTCGTTGTTCAAGGCACTTTGGGTATTATTGTTTGCCCTTGTTTTAAGCGGGGGCATCAATACTTTTTTAATCTTTAGAAAAGCCGATCGGATAGTTGTAGATAAATCCTCCGGACGAGTTGTCGAGGTTAACAATCGCGACTACGGCACGACTGAGACGGTCAGCATAGCGCCGGACAATCCGACTGCAACCGACAAGAAATATTTAGTTAAGGAATTTCTCACTTCCCTTTACGAAGTCGAGCAATCCACGCGCGAGGCCCAAGTCAATAAGCTTCTTCGTATGCTTGATCCAGATCTTTCAATGGCGATGGCCACCAGGTTAAAGCAGAATGGTGTTCTCGCCGCCGAAAAGAGCGAAAGCGTCAATTCTTCCTGGGAGCTGCAAGACCTGTCTGTCGATGAAAGTGATCCGTATATCCTTCGGGCTATCGGAACCCGGAAAATACGACGCAAAGCCGCAGGGCAGGACGTGGAAGAATCCGTACAGCTCAAATGCAAATTCCTTCTGAAAGATAGTCCGTCCAGTCCGATTCGCAGCGACAACAATCTTCGAACCGGATTCACGATCCTTCGCTTTAGGGTTGAACCCGTAAATGGTAAGACCGTCTCGCCCATAACTCTTATTGGAGATGCTGAAGAAACATCGTCCGTAAACAACTCGGTTAGCGAAACGACAGGCGGTAATTAGAGAGGAGCCAAATTAAATCAATGAGCACATCAGCAACAACAAAAAGCACCAAAAGTTTTATGAAACTGTGGGTGGTCGCAATTGCGGTCATCACGATAATCTCAGTCAACGCTGAGGCACAGGTCCGCAAGGCCGCGATTAAACCAAGCCCAAAGAAAGTCGCCACACCACACGCGACCGAATCAAAGTCAGACGCTGCGGAAAAGATAGTTAATATTTCG
>CADEEU010000164.1 GCA_902826385.1 uncultured Acidobacteriota bacterium
TAGGCTCAACCGAGATCGATAAGATTGAGCGCCTTTTCGACCTGGAAATCGAAGACGACGATTTTACGACCATTGCCGGCCTGGTCACAAGTGAAGCAGGTTATGTCCCGAAAATCGGCGAAAAGCTAAGCGTGCGTGGGCTTAGTGTCGAAGTGCTTCTGGCGGACGAAAAGAAGTTGAATCTACTGCGAATCCGTGCCTCAAATCCACACTCCGAAACAAACAATGAGGCCGACGCCGAGTAGCTTTTTTCCCTTGGGCTTCTTTTCGCTATAATGGATTCATAGAGTAGCAGGAGGCAAAATTATGGCTATCAGATTAGGTGACGAGGCTCCCGATTTCACGGCCCAAACCACGCAGGGCGAGATAAAGTTTCACGATTGGTTAGGTAATGACTGGGGCGTGCTTTTTTCGCATCCGAAAGACTACACACCCGTATGCACGACCGAACTCGGCATGGCCGCAAAGCTGAAGCCTGAGTTCGAGAAACGCAACGTCAAGATCATCGGGCTGAGCGTGGACCCGCTGGAATCGCATCAGGGATGGGAAAAAGACATTGAAGAAACCCAAGGCACGGCCATCAACTTTCCGATGATTGCCGACAGCGACAAGAAAGTCTCAGACCTTTACGACATGATCCACCCGAACGCCAGTGATACTTTTACGGTCCGCTCCGTTTACGTCATTGGCCCGGACAAAAAGGTCAAATTGATGATCACCTACCCGGCCAGCACCGGTCGGAATTTCGACGAGTTGCTTCGAGTTATCGATTCGCTCCAGCTTACGGCAAGCTATAGCGTTGCTACACCCGTTAATTGGAAGGACGGCGACGACTGCATCATCGTGCCGGCCGTTTCCAACGAAGACGCAAAAGAAAAATTCCCCGCGGGCTGGAAGGAAGTCAAACCGTACCTTCGCATCACTCCTCAGCCGAATAAAGTAAAGGGAGAATCGCAAACGGCGTAGAACTCGCTGTACAAGAAACTGTTGATCTTGCATCATTTGACGGTTCGAGGAAGAAATCAGGATGAGATTTCACGCCGAAATCGGCGATGAAAAACACGAAGTCGAAATTCGACGTGACGCGGACGATGTCTTTGCGAGCATTAACGGGCGCGGGTATGAACTTGAAGTTTCTGAGCCGGAGCATGGCGTTTACCTATTTAAAGATAAGGGAAAGATAACCGAAGTATTCGTCACGCCGCCGGACAGGCCGGGCGAAGCTTTGCAGGTGCAGACCGGCGGCAGATCGCTTCAGATTAAATTAATCGACCCGAAACGCCTGCGCGGCTCTGGCGGCGGAAGCGAGCATGGCGACGGCGCGGCAGAAATACGAACGGCGATGCCCGGCAAGGTTGTTCGACTATTGGTCGAAGCGGGAGCTTCTGTCGAAAAAGGCGACGGCGTGCTGGTAGTCGAAGCAATGAAAATGCAAAATGAACTAAAGGCGCCAAAGGCCGGCATAGTCAAAGAGTTCAAAGTTGCCGAAGGGCTGACCGTAGCCGCGGGCGATGTGCTTGCGGTTATTGAATAGAAGTCGCGGATTCGCGGCTTAAATTTCTATAGCAATTCGAATCGGAGGTTCCAATGGAAGCTAAAATGGCATTCTCGGAAAATGACAAAAACGGCGTGAAAGAGATGGTATTGGGTGAGTTGGATCGTTTATTCACCAGTCTCACGGAAAAATACAATACCGAAGAGAATCACGACATGGTTCAGTATTTAATGGATATTGAGCATCGCGTCAAAGACGCTCTGATGGATCCGGGACTTAAATAGGAACCTCATTTCCCAGAACGCTGTTTTTTGCCGGAGTAGGCGAGCATGTTCGCCAGCAGGCGATACGCTCCCGGCACGCCCGCCGGAAGCTGCCGAAAAAGCGAGTAGCTGCAGTAGATATATTTCCCTTTCCCAACGTCCGCAACGACCAAGCCTCCTTTGTTCTCGGCCTCGTTTGCATCGTGTGATTCCAGCAAACCGGTATACTTCGCGTCCATCGTCGAAAAATTGTAAAGATTCCGCTCCTGTACCCAACCGTCGAAATCGGCGTCGGTAATCTTGTTCGGCGTGTTAAGGATCGGGTGATTCGCGTCGAGGACCGTAACCTTTGCAAGCTCATCCGAAACTCTCGGCCCCTGCTGTGCAGGAAAAGGCGCAAGATTCTGCTGAGTGTACGCCGGAAGCTGGTACTGAACGATTAGCGTCCCGCCCGCGTTCGCGAAATCGAGCAGCCTCTTATTGCTGGACACAAGATCGGGCCGCACTTGATAAGCTCGAATTCCGACGACGATCACATCGAAGCGGGAAATATCGCCCGAAGCGAGAAGCTGTTCGTCAATCGTCTCCACGTCAAAACCCATCTGATCGATTCCCTCATGCACTCGATCCCCACTGCCTGCGAGATAGCCAACCTTTACCGCCACGACCTTGAGATCGAGGACGTTCGCCTTGGCGACAGTGTCGCGGTAAAGCCGATGGGTCTGAATATGCGGATAAGCCACAACCCGCATTGATCTTTGATAAACCATACCTCGGATATCGGCTGACGCCGAAATTGTATGACTACCTGCATCGACGCTCCGAGGCACTCTTACAACAAATTTCACCGAGGTGCTTTCGCTTTTTCGCGGAAGTGTGAAGTCCGAATTCAGCGAGGACGCCGACCAGCCGTTCGGCAGTGCCAGATTTGCCTTCCCCGCAACCGGAACAGAGGAATTGTTTGTGACTGTAACGGAAACTTCTTTCGTTATTTCCTTATTGCTGCGGGCGATCATCAACAGATCCCGGTCGAGGGAAACCGAAACTCGCGGCACAACGGCGACCGGCCGCCTGATCTCGCCGCGGACATCGTCGGCATAACGATATTCTATCGGCTGCGACAGAACGATCTCACGACCGGCGACGCTCATCGTCACGTCCGCCGTCAGGCCAGCCGGTTGGAGTGGCAAAGTCATGTCGGTCCCATCTGCGGCGGTGAAGGCATCACCCTTTCGCGGCTCGCGAAGCCAATATGGTTGTGTGGGCATCGCATTTTCGGGCACGGTAATCGCAAAAAGAGAACCGAATCGAGGAACCTCGCGGCGGGCTTGCGGATTGCCTGTCTGAACTGTCGGAGCCGGGGTCTCCGAAACGCTCCATCCATTGGGCGTTCTGATAGTGATACTTTTTACCGTTATCGAGTCGTTCGATGGATAGAAAACGCGTGACGCGACGTTAAAAGACTCTCCTGTCGCGACGGTCTCCTTGTCGCTTATCGCATCAAACTGAATGCCCGCTGCAAGCTTTACGGCTGCGAGCAGCTCGATTTGCTTTTGAAGCAAAAAGGCCTTTGCCGCGGGCGGACCGGCGGTCTGTTCCGCCCGTGTTGCCGATTCATAGCCCTCCATTAAAATCGGAATGATCTTTTCCGGAGACTGAACGTCGAATTCACCTCGTGCTCGCGCGGTTGAGGACTGAAGCTTGTTCAGAAGTTCAATCAACCGGCCATTCTTGTCACCCGTGTTTTCCGCGATTCCGGCAACGGACGTATCAAGCGAATCCAGCATGCCCGTTTCCTTTGTCTCGCTGCCCGATAAATTAAGACCCGAAAACGCTTCGCCCTTAAGCTCTAGTACGCCCTGTTCCTGAGAGCGGTGCTGGCTTCGTGCCTCCATTGCGATCTCAAAATACGAACGACCCAGAATAGAGTCGAATTTGCCCGTGTTGACCCGCAAACGCGGTTCGCCAGTTGCGCGAAATCCATGGCGGACATAGACCTTTTTAACTTGCCATGGAGCCCCGGCCTCGCTGCACTGTGATGCATCCGCCGCGGCTTTAACGGCGATCGGCGAGATGTACCCTGCGAATTGATGCTGTCCATGCCCGTCGGCGGGTGTTCCTGAAAACTGCGAAACGACAACCAGCGGCCGAAATGAGCGAATCGTGCGGACCACATCACACAGAATTATTTTTTCATCCCACTTCTGTTTGGCTTCGTCGAGTGTTTTTGAAAATCCGTAATCGTAGGCCCGTGTGAAATATTGCTCGGCACCATCCAGTTTGCGTGCTTGCAGCAGTTCTTCGGTGCGGATCACGCCAAGAGCTTCGCCGAGCTCAGGCCCAATGATGTTCTGACCGCCGTCGCCTCGCGTAAGCGACAAATACGCGGTCCGGGCATTTTCGCCACGGGCCAGATAGGTGAGAAGCGCAGTGTCTTCATCGTCCGGGTGGGCGCCTATCATCATCACCGACGCAGACGTATTCAGCCGTTTTAACAGACGGCCAAGCCCGAGCGCACCCTGATCATAAACCGGTTTGATCTGCGCCTCAGCCGAAGCGGTAAGAATTATCGACAGAGATGCGGGGACACCGAGAAAGATTGCCAGTTGCAGAAGAAAGGCAAGAAAACGACTAGATGAAACCGAGGTCATATATATGTTTTTTCAAAAGTTCTGTGCTTCTGTGTCAGTATTTATGCTGACCGTCAGGCTGATCAAATATCCGGCGATCACGGTAACGACACAGCCGATCACGTTGAACCAAAGAAACTCAATGTTCGTGTACAAGCTTGCTATCCAAACAGAAGCGATACCGAATAATAGCCCGAAAAATGCCCCGCGGGCTCGGGCGCGTTTTACGAGAAATGCGAGCACGAAAACGCCGAGCAACGAGCCGTAGAAAAAAGAGCCAAACTTATTCACTACTTCAATAAGCGAGCCTAGATTCGACGCAAAGATCGCGACAATACAGGCGAAAATGCCCCAGATAAAAGTTGAAATTCGCCCGACAGCAACATAGTGTGCATCGGTCGCTTCGGGGGCGTAAAGCCGCCGATAAAAATCTATCGTTGTAGCGGTCGCCAGAGCATTCAGCTCGGCAGCGATAGAAGACATCGCTGCGGCAAAGATCGCGGCAATGAGCAGCCCGATCACGCCCATGGGCATATTCTGCAAAACGAATGTCGGGAAAACGTAGTTGACGTCGTTAAAGCTTTTGTTGCTCGTTTCCCGCACGAATGCCACCGCGTCATTTCGAGCGCTGTTGAACTTTTTGTCAGCATCGAGATAAGCCTGTCTGCTGACCGCATCTTCGGCCCCGAAGTTGATCGCGGCATCGCGGCGTTCCGCGTGGGCCTGATTATAATTCTGCTGTATCGCCTGAAATCTCGCGTCCTGCTCAGCCTTTGCGACCTCGGCCGCGTTAAAGACTATCGGCGGTGCGGTGAATTGATAAAACACAAAAACAAGCACGCCGATCAGGAGGATGAAAAACTGCATCGGGATCTTCAAAAACGCGCTCATCAACAGCGACGTTCGCCCTTCGTTGACAGATTTAGCGGTTAGAAATCGCTGTACCTGGCTCTGATCGCAGCCGAAATAACCGAGCATCAAAAACAACCCGCCGATCAGCCCTGACCAGATCGTGTATTTTTCCTGCAGATTAAAACTGGTATCGACGGTGCTCAATTTTCCAAGAGAGCCGGCAAGCTGCAGCCCGTCCGTGAGTGTGACACCTGCTGGAAAGCTCGATAGAATCACTATCAAACAAATGCCCAACCCAAAAAAGATGACGAACATCTGTTTGACGTCGGTCCACGTCACCGCCTGTACGCCACCGAAAACCGTATAGATCGTCGTTGAAAGGCCGATGGCAAAGATAGTCGCGATCAGGTTCCAGCCGAACACGATCGAAAGCACGATAGAAGGGGCCGAGATGATGGTGCCGACTCCGAGTCCGCGAGAGATCAGAAAGAAAAAACTTGTCAGCGTGCGTACCTTTACGTCAAAGCGTTTTTCGAGATATTCGTAGGCGGTGTAAACATTCGCTCGATGAAAGAACGGCACGACGGTCACGCAGAGAATGATCATCGCGAACGGCAAACCATAATAAAACTGAATGAACCGCATTCCATCGTTGTACGCCTGTCCCGTTGTGCCGACGAGCGTGATCGCGGAAAGCTGCGTCGCCATGACAGACAGTCCTACGGCCCACCACGGCAGGCTGCGGTTGGCAAGAAAGTAGCCTTCCTTGCTGCCGCTGTGCTTTGTCATCCGAATGCCGTCCCATATCACATAGATCAGATATGCGACGACTATCGCCCAATCGAGTGCTCTCATGCGTTAGGTTCAGGAGGAGAAGTATTTCGAAAATGCCCAGAGGGCGGTTATCACAACGAACGTGGTCACAATGACCGCTGCGTATACACGATTCCAGGGCGCTTCATTCTCACGGTCTTCCATAAAGTTGATAGTATAAGTTACAAGTTAATAGTCTTTGCCTCAACTAATTACCGAGTAATTTGTCACGTCCGGTGAAAACCGCGCTCGATGTCCTTCATGCTCAGCCGCAGAATTACCGGACGACCGTGGGGGCATGTCGTTGGCGAAGAAGTGAGCAGTAATCGGTCGATCAGCCACCGCATTTTTTCGGCCGTCAATTTCATGTTGATCTTCACCGCCGCCTTGCAGGCGAGACTCGCCGCGATGTTGTCGCGAAATGTCGCTTTCGCCGTCCCGCGTTTTTCCAGTTCGACCGCGTCCAGGATTTCGGCGAACAAATTCCTGGCTTCTATCGGCGGAAGATCAGTCGGGATAGATTTGATCGCTACGGTCCTTCCGGAAAGCTGCATAAGTCCAAAACCGAGTTCGCCCAGGTGCTCTTCAACCAATTTGAACGCCTCCGATTGTGCCGGAGTGAGGTCGACTGTTTCCGGCAAAAGCAAATTCTGCGATTCAACCGGCCGGTCCGTTTCTTTTCTTCTAAACTTATCAAACAGAATTCGTTCGTGCGCTACGTGCTGATCGATAAGCAGCAGACCTTCATCGTCGACCGCAATGATAAAGCTGTCGTGCAGTTGCGCCAGCGGCCTTATCTTTGCAGAAGCCAGGCTTTCCACCTCGACCGGTCTTGCCAGCTTAGCTGCGGAATTAACGGGAGGCATTTCGACAAAACTTGTGAAACCGGAAGTTTGCTCAGTCCGATCGATACGGTTATCGGCCGCCTCTTCGAAATCGAGCGAAAACTCCTCAACGGGATTTTCACGAGCAGCGGCGGGAGATTCTCCAATGCCGGCCTGTAACTCGTCGGTTGCGGGAGCAGCAGAAAAAGACCGCAACTCATGTCCCGCGAAAGCGGCGGCTGAAAGCTCGGACGCAGGCTGAAGATCGAGTCTCTCTTGTGGCAAAACATTCGATTCAACTGACTTATCAGACGTCGCGTAGCTTTCGGCGGGCACCTGCGGTTCGAAAACATCGCCGGCAAATGTCTCGGCTTCAGGCACAATTCCAGCACGTGCGAGCGATGAGCGGACAGCCTCGGCAATTACGTCTTTTACAGCTTCGCTACGTCGAAAGCGTATTTCGGTTTTTGCCGGATGGACGTTGACGTCTATCTCCTCAACTGGCACATCGACAAACAGAAAAGCGACCGGATAGACGCCATGTGGAAGTACCGAGCGAAAACCTTCGAGCAAGCCGCCGGCAATCGTTTTGTCGCGAACATAACGCTGATTTACAAAGAAATATTGCGAGTCGCGGTTCGTCCGGCGCTCCCGCGGGGCAGATACGTAACCGGATACCCTTGCTACAAACTCTCGCCCGCCGGAAACGGGCAGCAAGCTTTCGATCATCCCCGAACCGAAGATCTGAAACGCGCGTTCGCGAAGATCTTTTGCAGGCGAAACACGCAGAACTTCCCTGCCATTGTTCGTCATCGTAATCGCAATCTCAGGATGCGCCAAAGCGTAGTGTGTAACGATACCGGCGAGGTGATAATTTTCCGTCGCTTCGGACCGCATAAATTTCCGACGCGCCGGTGTGTTGAAAAACAGATCGCGAACCGAGATTGTCGTACCCGTGTCGCGGGCCGCGTCCTTGACGTCCAACAAGCGGCCGCCTTCAATAATCACGCGTGTCGCCGCCGCATCCTCCTCGACTTTCGTAACAAGCTCCACCTTTGCAACCGAAGCTATCGAAGCCAAAGCCTCGCCGCGAAAGCCAAGCGTCGCAATGGCCCCCAAGTCTTCGAGCGTCTTAATTTTAGAAGTTGCATGGCGCTCGAATGCAAGGACCGCATCGTCACGGATCATCCCGGAACCGTTATCGCTGACACGCATCAACCGGCGGCCGCCAAGCTCGATTTCGATCTGAATGCGGTCGGCTCCCGCATCGACGGCGTTCTCGACAAGCTCCTTAATAACG
>CADEEU010000165.1:0-1433 GCA_902826385.1 uncultured Acidobacteriota bacterium
CGCCGAGCCTGATCAGATCACCGTCATAGATGGGCGTTGGGGACGAGATTCGCTGCTCATTCACCAGCGTGCCGTTAAAGCTGTTTTTGTCCTCGATGATGGTGCCGCTGCTTTCGAGTTTTATCTCGGCGTGTCGACGCGAAACCATTCCGGCCTCGCTATCGATCACGACGGCGCACGAAGGGTCGCGGCCTATCAGGTTATTCGCGAAAGTTAAAGGCAAGACGCTCCGCGAAGGGTCATCGACAAAAACCAGATATGCCTTCGACGCAGATGGGGCGACAGGTGGCTTGACCGGCTTTTTAACCGCCTCGCGTGGTTCTGGTTGAGAAGGTCGTTCGGGAGTGGACGACGGTGCGGCCTGAGCCGAGACCTTCTGAGCCGGCGTTGGCGAAACCTCCCAGGATTCGATCGAAGGAGCACTTTTGGGGACGCGAGGTGGTGGAGACGGAGTGACCGGCGGAGTCGCGGCAGGGGCAGACGCTTGCGGCTGTCGCGGAGTCTCAACCACCGCCGGTTCGCCTGTAGCCTCGAACCAGATAACTACAACGGTTGGGCCGTCCGTTCCAAATTGAACCCGGTTCCCTACTGCGACAACATGCGGCCCCGATATTCGCTGTCCGTTGACAAAAACGCCGTAGCTCGACCCGATGTCGGACAGCATCCATCTGCCGCTCTCGCAATTGAACTCCGCATGGTGTCGCGAGACCATCGGGTATTTGTTTCTTTCAAAGGCGATGTCGCACTCGCTTGCGTCGCGGCCCACACGCACGACCGCTTTCCCGAACGACATTTCGGGTTTTTGCACGACGGAATCGACTTCGACGAGGATGATATTCATTTACGAGCGGACCTGCTTGAATTGAAACGGGGGAAAATAAAAAGCAAAAAGCGTAAGAAACGGGTCCCTACGCTTTTGGAATTTCTGGAAACACACCTCTACTGTGAACGCACCAGCCGGAATCCGACGGTCTTTTCTTTCTTTGTTGAGACCCAATCAATTCGAAAAGCCGCGTTCATGTTTAATTTTGCTACATCTTCGAGCTTTTCGTGGGCCGAGCCGCCTCTTAGCACGTAGCTTTTACCCGGTTTCTTTTCGACGCCCGCGGCATTGCTTCCGGGATACGGTTCAAGCTCGGAGCTGGTCCATTCCCACACATTGCCCATCAGGTCGACAACTCCCCATTCGTTTTTGCCGTCGGGTTTTGAACCAACGGGACTGGGTTCGGACCCTTCGATACCTATCACCGTCTTTGCGGCGCTCCATTCATTGCCCCAGGGAAAGAAATTCGATTTCCCTCCGTTTCGGGCAGCGTATTCCCATTCTTTTTCCGACGGAAGGCGGTATGTTACGCCGTCGCGCTTTGAACGCCATTTTGCGAATTCCTCCGCGTCGTCATAAGAAACGAACCGCACAGGTTTTTTCTCGGTAC
>CADEEU010000165.1:1443-8135 GCA_902826385.1 uncultured Acidobacteriota bacterium
TCGGCGTCGGTAACCTCGGTCTTGTCCATAAAGAACGGCGGAACATCGACCGAGTGAACCGGACCTGAGGCTTTATTTGCATCGCCGAAACCCATCTGGAAAGTCCCGCCGGGAATCTGCACCATGTCCGCCTTGATCTGGACCGGAGTCGGAGTAGGCGTGTTTGTGGTGTTTGCGGCCCGGAAAGGATAGATCCCGGCCATATACGCCCCGCCAATACCGACACCGCCGAGTAGAAACAGCCCGACCAACGCGATTGTTCCGATCACCAGCGGCGACAAAAATCCACGACGCTTTGGCGGTATCGAATTGACCGCAACGCCCTGATCGCCCGTGTCCCAAACCTGTACAGAGGTTTTTTGCATATCGGACAGACCGCCGTGTGTCGAGGCAAGGTTGTGCGGCGTATTATGCTGGGCTGCGTTGAACGCAATTGTCGGAGCAGCCGCCATCTCGGCACCGGCCTTTAGCTCGGCCGTTACCTGCTGCGGCCGGCCGTCGCATGTTACTTCGGTCTGCCAGTCTTCAAACCCGTCGTGGCTTACCCGCAGGCGGTGATTGCCGGTTTGGATTCCGTTAAGCGTTATCCATCCGTCGTCGCGGCTTTCGCCGACCGGAACGTTGTCGATAAAAACTTTTGCCCGCGGCGGCGACGTGCGAATGTTTAGCGAGGTCGTGCCCGACGCGCTTCCCGTCGTGTGGATGCCGATCGGTACAGGCTCGATGGCGGCTTTCAATTCCGCGATCATGTGCTCGACCGACGCCGTGCGCTTTTCTTTTTCCTTGTGCAGCGTGTGCCGAACGGCCTGCTCTATCTCAAGCGACAGCGGCACCTTAAGATCGGTAAACGTCGGCGGCGGGTCGCTGATGTGCTTTTTCATGATCGCCGGAATCGACGAACCTTTGAAAGGCACGTCGCCCGTAAGCATCTGGAAAAGCATCACGCCAAGCGAATAAATGTCGGAACGCGAATCCGGCTCGTCGTCCGCCCACTGCTCCGGGGCCATGTAATACGGCGAACCCATCAGCCCGGTCGTCTGGGCCTGAATAAACGAACCGAGCAGTTCGCCCGATTTGATCTTTGCCAGCCCGAAATCGAGTATCTTGACCGCCTGTGACAAGTTGGGCTTGTCGCTGCAGATCATTACGTTCAGCGGCTTAAGGTCGCGGTGAACAATGCCCTGATGATGGGCCGCACCCACGCCGGCACCGATCGCGGATATAAGCTCAAGCGCCCGCTCGGGCGAGAGTATTTTTTCGCGGTTAAGCAGATCGTGGAGCGATTCGCCCTCGACATACTCCATCACTAGGAAAGGTATCTGGCCGTTGATCACGCCGTAATCGGTCACGCCGACCACGTTTTGGTGGCGAATGGCGGCCGCCGCAAGGGCTTCCTGCCGAAAACGGGTGACTAGCTGCGGATCGTTTCCGACCAGGTCGGGCAGAATTATCTTGATAGCGAGCTGTGTTTTAAGGAACGCGTGCCGTGCCTTGTACACCACGCCCATTCCGCCCTGGCCAAGGCGGGATTCGAGGTGATACTTGCCCTCAAGCACCGGCTCGCCGGCGAGCGTATGCATCGTCGGCATGCCGTCTTTTGGGCATGTTGCCGCCTCATCGGTGTAGCAGTTTTTACAAAGTTGGCATTCTTTCATCGAGCGCCCTTAGTACACGCGTATATGCGGGAGAAAGTTCTAGCAAAGGATGACAGAGTAAAACGGGTCTTTTTGCTGTTTCGCCTCGCTCAATTCTAGTTTCTTTGCGTTTTTCAAGCAAGGAAAAACGAAAAATAGGGCTGCGGGCGGAAACTCGACCCGTACCAGAGCCTTATGTACGCTCGTTCACACTCGCGTTTCTGCATACAGGATCATTTAATCACAATACTAACCAGCCGCTTCGGCACGACGACGACCTTTACGATCTCCTTGCCGTCCGTGTAATCCTTCACTTTTTGGTCGCTCGTTGCAGCCGTACGCAGATCGTCATCGCTTATTTCCGGAGCGACCATCAGCTTTGCCCTCAATTTTCCGTTTACCTGAACCGGAATTTCAATCTCATCCGTTTTTGCAAGTTCAGCATCATAAACAGGAAATCGGGCATCATTTCCGACGATTCCTTCTTCGTTCCCGACGACTATCGAATAAAGTTCCTCCGCCGTATGCGGAGCGAACGGAGCCAGCATCAACGCGAGGCTTTCGACTGCTTCACGGACCGCAAAGGCCTCTTCCGCGGTGGCCGCTTCGGGTTCGATCCTGAAATCGCCTATCGCGTTCGATAACTCCATCAAAGCAGCAACCGGAGTATTAAACTGCAGCGTTTCCAGACTCTCTTCAACACGCCTGATCGTCTGATGCGTCTTCTGCCGAAGCTTGCGAGCAACGTCAGAACCGCCTGCGGTAGCAGGTGGTTCTGACAGACGGTCCTTCCACCTGTAAACCTGCCGCCAAACCCGCTGCAAAAACCGCACCGCGCCTTCGATTCCAGACTCATGCCAAACCAACTCATTCTCGATCGGAGCTGCGAACATAACAAACAGACGGGCTGCGTCGGCACCATAGATGTCGATCATCTCGTCCGGATCGACACCGTTGCCTTTTGATTTCGACATCCGCTCGATCGCATGCTTCAACTCATATCCTGGTGCTCCCCAGCCGTCGCCTTCTTTGACCAGCTTCATTGTAGAGCCTGCTCTAGCCTGGACGATTTTACCCTTAGAGTCTCTTTCGACCACCACATTACTCGGCGGAAAGTAGACTCGCTTGCCCGAAGAATCGTCAAAGAAAGTCTCGCCGACGACCATTCCCTGCGTCAGCAAACGCTTGAACGGCTCGTCGAATTTTACGATCCCCAGATCGCGCATCACCTTGGTCCAAAACCGCGCGTAGATCAGATGCAGGATCGCGTGTTCGATACCGCCGATGTACTGATCGACCGGTGCCCAATAAGCGGCGAGGTTTGAATCGACCGGCAATTCGCTGTTCTTCGGATCGGTGTAGCGATAGTAGTACCACGACGAATCGACAAACGTGTCCATCGTGTCCGTCTCGCGACGTGCCGGGCCGTCACATTTTGGGCAGTTCGTGTTCACGAACTCCGGCACCTTGGCCAGCGGCGATTCGCCCTTGCCCGTAAACGGAGCGATTTCCGGCAATCGAACAGGCAGATTCTCGTACTTCTCCGGAACCACGCCGCAATCGTCGCAATAGACGATCGGTATCGGCGAGCCCCAAAAACGCTGCCGCGAAATGCCCCAATCGCGCAGGCGGTAAGTAGTCGCAGCCTCGCCAAAGCCATGTTTTTCAGCGTATTCAGCCATTTCCTTCTTCGCAACCTCAGAGGTCTTCCCTGACCAAATCCCTGAATCTACGAGGACTCCATAGACCGTTACTGCTACTTTTGGCTTCTTGTACTCGGCGACCTTTTTTGTACCGGTTGAATCTCTCTCATACTCTGTAACAACTAATGGATCCCTTTTTGTGTAGATGTTTAGACGGACGTTGCCACTCGGGTTGATCACGGTTTTAACTGGAAGATCAAACTTCTCCGCAAACTCAAAATCCCGCTCATCGTGCGCCGGGACGCTCATCACGGCTCCGGTGCCGTACTCCATCATCACGTAGTTCCCGATCCATACCGGCAACTCTTCGCCGCTAAAAGGGTTAATGGCCTTCAGCTGCGTGTCGATTCCGTCCTTGACCGCTTCGGTTTCGTGGTTCGTCGGGTTCATTTTCTCCGATTTGATCTGCTGGATCTTCGCCAGCACGTCGTCGGAAAACTGGCTCAAATGCTCGACCACGACCGGATGCTCGGCCGCCACGACCACGGCGTTGGCGCCGTATGTCGTATCTATGCGCGTCGTGAAGACCCTGATATGCCCCGAACCGTCATCGTCGCCGGACGCATTGCGCACCTCAAAATCGACAAACGCGCCCGACGACCGGCCGATCCAGTCCTTCTGCCGTTTCAGCACATTGCTCGGCCAACCGGCTTCGATCTCGGCCATTTCGTCGAGGAGTTGGTCCGTATAAGCGGTCGTCTTCAGGAACCACTGTTCTAAATCTTTCTTTGTGACCGGGTTGCCGCAACGCCAGCACAGGCCGCCGCTGGCCTGCTCATTCGACAACGTTGCCTGATCCGTTTCACACCAATTGACCTGCGTTTTTTTCTTGTACGCCAGGCCGCGTTCGAGCATTTTCAAAAAGAACCACTGGTCGAACTTATAGTATTCGGGCCGGTGAGCGGCCATCTGCCGCGACCAGTCGTAGCTGATGCCCAAACGCTGGAGTTGGCCCTGCATAGCCGTGATATTTTCTTCGGTCCACTCGCGCGGATTGACGCCGCGCTTGATCGCCGCGTCCTCGGCCGGTTGGCCGAACGAATCCCACCCGATCGGATGCAGCACGTTAAAGCCTTTCAGCCGCTTGTACCACGCCACGACGTCGCCCGCCGAATAGTTCCGCACGTGTCCCATGTGCAAATTGCCCGACGGATAAGGCAGCATCTCAAGCGCATAAAATTTGGGCTTGTCGCCTTCCATTTTTGCTTCGAAAGCTCCTCTCTCCGCCCACTTTTTCTGCCACTTGGCCTCTATCTTTTTCGCAAAATACTTTTCGTCCATTGCTGCTGTAAGTCGATTCGGACGAACACTGTGCCGTCCGGACAAATAAAACTACGAGTTTAGCGGAAAGAACTGGTTCAATCCACCAAAACACCACTAAATTCTTATTTTAACTAGGTTTGAAAGGCCGCCACCGACGCCGGAGAGCAAAACTCCAACGGGTGGCTAGGTAAGGATGAGGCTGAGTCGCCGAACTGTCATAGCTCGAATCTTACGGTTAAAAGGGCCGTTTGTCCAGTTTTTTTCTTTACTCCGCGTTCTTCGCGTCCTCCTCCGCGCCCTCAGCGTTAAAACCGATTCTTAACGCTGAGAGCGCCGAGGAAGACGCAGGGTAGGGTATTGTCCCAATTTGAACTAGGCACCAGACATTTCTGGCACGGCATTTGACCGAAGCGATCGCGACAGGAGTGCGGTCGGCTTTCTTTGCGACTTCAAGCCGTGTCAACATATTTTTGTATTACACTTAATTTATTTTCGCCGAGTTTTAATTAACTTGTGCAAATATTTATTCAGTTTGCGTTGCAAAAACTTTGAAGCGTTAGCGTCACATTAAAGCCATTACGATTAACGTTTGGCGTTAATTTGCGTTGACGAACGTCAATACAAATTATAAGATTTGAATTGTGCACTAAATGATTCGTTTTGTGCACAACTGTTAAGAGACGCGATGCGTCTTAATAAACGAAGTAAACATTGCTCTCGCTTAACGCCTAGAAAAATGTTTATTAAAGAGATCGCGAATAAGGGATGTTTGGCAATAAGCGATTAACGCTCCAAACATTCCTATTATTTGCTTTAAAGGTAAATATGGAAACCACCTGCATAGAATCTGGATTTCTTTACGCCAATCCGAGTTTTACACACGGATTTGGGAGCGTACTTGATTTTAGTGGCTCAGCGCTGATATATAATAGGTCGAGTTCACCTGAAGAAGCTGATTTAAGGGCAATTGCATCGGATTGGGCAATTGTCGGCTCCGACCTTGAATATGGCATCGAGAAACACGAGAAAGAAGAAAAAGTCGCGGAATAGTTTCTCCGCACTTGAACCTACACATCACATACAACCTGAACCGGTAGCACATACCCGTGGACAAGGCCGCTTAATACAAGCGGTCTCTCAGTTTTCTGGGCCGATACCCGCGCCCGAAACAATTGAACACTATGATGCCGTATTGCCGGGGTCTGCTGACCGAATTGTAACGATGGCGGAAAAACAGTCTGATCATCGCCAAAAGCTCGAAAACCGCACAAATCTTCACGATATAATAAGAGCCTATGCTGGAGTCAGCTGCGCCTTAGTTGTTACTCTAGTTATTGTCTGGCTAGGTTACCATCTAGTCTTGGCTGGGCACGACTGGGCGGGCACAACTATCATTATCACCGATCTAGTTGCTCTAGTGGGTGTTTTCATTTACGGGACTCAGACTCGCAAACAACAACTATCCGGCAGACAAGAGGCAAGCGATAGAATAATCCGACCTCGATAAAAAGCTCTCTTCAAATTAGGACACTACCCACGGTAGGCGGAGATTGCGGCACAAATCCCGTCTGTGCTATCCTGATTAAGTTCCAGTTTTTTGCGAGAACACACAAAGCTTGATGATGATAAACACAATTTCGCGGACGGCTCGGACCTGATCGATTAAGTTGCGGTTTGACCGTCTGCCCCGACATACAGGAGGCACGAACATGGTCAAACGAACCCGTACAAATATCTCTCGCGAAATTGACAAGCCGCTTCCCGACCACGCCTCCGCACGCAAAGCTTCCCGTACAGAAAAATCATCCGCCGACGACCTGATCGTATCGCTAACCGACGCGTATGAGAACAAACGCGCCCGGCAGGTTTTCGAATGGGAAAGCGTCCAGCCCCTGAACGTTCAACGGGCGGTATGATTATTTTTGTGTCGCGAAAAATGCGATTGTGCCTCGCGTCCGCCGTCATTCTCTTTATAACGGTTACGGCGATTGCGCAAGATCCGTCGTCGCCGTGTCAAGACTGCACTCCGGCCGAGATACGTTTGATCCTCCGCCTTAAATCCAACGATGTCGAACCAAAGCGCGATGCGCTT
>CADEEU010000166.1 GCA_902826385.1 uncultured Acidobacteriota bacterium
AGTCTGGTCTTATATTAAAGAACAAGGTTCGAAAATTGACGCTGGACGCTAAGATGAAAAAGATTCTCTTAATAACAATCGTAAAGAAAAAGCTGGTTGGGATACTGCTGATCGTTTTGATCATGCAGCTCCCGTACGCTCTCGCCCAAACTAAGCCAAACCGCTACGAAGTGGAAATTCTTACAAACCCGAATCCCGGAAAAAAAGACACGCGGCAGGTAAACGCCGTGCTGGTGTTCGATGCTGAGACTTTGAGGATACAGTCGCGAAGAAACAATGAGGTTTTTAAGGAGTTCAAGTATTCCGACATATCCTCGGCTCAGCATTCGTACACCAAGAAGCCGTTTTTCTCGGTTTCACGCGGAACCGCTATCGCTCTTACCGTTTTCACAGGCCTGCCGTTTTTTCTTCTGCCCGGGAGGAAAGAAAAAAACTGGATAACCGTCGTGACGGATACGGATTTCGCAGTAATGAAGATCGAAAACGACAATTACCGGATGATAAAAAACGAGTTCATCGTCAAAAAGATTGAGATCACCAGCTTTAACGAGTCGAAACGTTAGAAACTTGTTTTCTTAAACTTTCGAGCGATGCCTCGGCTATCAGGGGGAATGTCCGCACGCGATCATCATTTGGAAACTGCTTGGCAGTGAGTGAATCGCAGATGATGAGCGAAGCCTGATCTATACCCTTTCGCCAATCATGGTCGGTCGTTAGTCGCGGAATAAACATGTCCGGCTCGATCTTTGCGGCAAGCAAAAACAGCTTTGCGAAAGAAATAAATTTCTTCCACCCGGAAATTATCGCTATCAGATCGTCATTGGACGGCCGCGTCCTACCGGACAACAAGCTCGGAACCGAGTTTGCGTCAAGAAACGTACAGGCTGCTCCATCGGACAATATCGGTTGAAGCTTTTCTTTTTCATCGAACATTGCCGCAAGGCGCGTCCCGTTAACGAGCGGCTTTTCCGAGAATTTCTCGAAAGTGATGCCGTCTGCTCGAATGCCGGTTGCGTCATTGATCTCTTCTATCAAAA
This sequence comes from uncultured Acidobacteriota bacterium, assembly GCA_902826385.1. GTDB lineage: Bacteria > Acidobacteriota > Blastocatellia > Pyrinomonadales > Pyrinomonadaceae > OLB17. The sequence goes on from CADEEU010000166.1 coordinate 1,038, forward strand.
TATCCCGCAAAGCCGTATCGGATTCAATTACAAGTAGGCCTTTGGAAGGTTTCGAACGAAGGGCTTTTCGCAGATGACCTTCGATGTCCCGCGCCGTGTAACCCGCACCGGCGGCGTGATCGAGGAATTGAGAGAAGATCTCGTCCAAACGCTGCATCTTGCGCCGCTCTTTGCCTTCGGCTACAAAGACGCCGCTTCCTTTTCTAAAACTTACAAGACCCTCGGCCGCCAATTCCCGATAAGCGGCAGAAACCGTATTTTGGTGAATGCTGAACCGGCGTGCCAGCTCGCGGGTGCTCGGCAGTTTCTCTCCTTCCGCCAGGTCATGACTTGCTATCCCGAGCTTAATCTGCGTAACAAGCTGTTCGTGGACCGTAACTTCCGAGTTTTTTGCAATCCATATCTTCATTCGACAATCGACCGCATGATAATAGAAAAGCCGGGTTCGATATTCAAACCCGGCTTAGCTTCTATTTTACGATTTGGGAATTATTTACCCGGTATTTTTATCTCTCGACCCGCTCCCAAGACCGAATTCGGCAGCAATCCGTTGTATTTTGCTACCTCAGTTGGGTCGGCGCCGTTGCGGTTCGCAAGTTTTGCCACCGTATCACCGGCCTGGGCTTTAACGACTTTTACATTAGCGGAGCCGGCTGAAACCGGAAGGCTCGAGGGTCGTGAGTACGAGATTGTATTTATCTTGTTGCCGCTAACCGGAACGAAGACCTTGCCTTTCGGATCTTTCATTCCCGGATTCGCGGCCATCAGATCGGCCACGCTGACGCCGGTGCGGTTCGAGATCGTCTGCCAGGTTTCTCCGTTTACTGAGTTGGCCAGGCTGGTATTGTTGATCTTAGACGCGGGCACGCGCTTGAAAACCGCAACAACTTCGTTGGCCTTTCCCGGAGGAATGTTAACGATGTACGGTTCCGGCGGGCTGACGTTGCTCCGCAGATGCGGATTCAAATACCGAATGTACTGAACGCTCGTATCGGAAGCCTGAGCCAAGATGCTGAGATTGGTCGAAGCCGGAACACGAATTCGGTCGTACTGAAGCGGCGGAGCCGGCCGCACATGACCGAAACCATACTGCGTCGGATTATTCGCGATCAAAACCGTCGCGAGAATATTCGGAACATAGTTACGCGTTTCTTTCGGCAGGTAAGGATACGCAGCCCAGAAATTCGTCACTCCGGCCCGTCGGATCGCACGATCGACATTGCCTTCGCCGCAGTTGTAACCCGCAATTGCCAACTCCCAGTTGCCATAGCGGTTGAACAAAAACTTCAAGTAACGGGCCGAGGCACGTGTGGCTTCGTCAAAACTGTTTCGCTCATCGACGTGAGCCGTGCGACGCAGACCGTATCTCGCACCGGTCCCGGGAATAAACTGCCAAAGTCCCGAAGCAGCCGCCCAGGACATTGCGGTCGGCTTCCAGGCACTTTCAACCTGGCCGAGCCACGCGACGTTCTCAGGAATTCCTTCTTCCTTAAAAATACGCCTTGCCATCCGCATGAACATGCCTGAGCGATAAAGCCCGACTTCCATCGTTGAACGGCCGCGTCCGCGATAGTAGTTTATGTACTGCTGAATCATCGGGTGTACTTGAAACGAAAACCCGAGAGACCTATTCGCTACCGCGACCTGAATGTATTGATATTGCTGCTGGGCGACGGGATTGTTTTCAACTTGAAGCTCTTCCTGGGTCAATTCAAGCTTGGAAAGCTCGTCGAGGGGTGAGGGTTCGAAATTTTGTTCATTAAACCCGACCAATGCGTCGGACGGCGCCTGATGCACAGGAGCGGGCGTACCCGATGTCGAGGCGGTCGTCGCAGGAACCGTCTTTTGCGTCTTGGAAATCGAAGTTACTTCGTCGGCGAGTTTCATGTCCGCGTCGTTCCAATTCCATTTGCAGGTCGCGGAAAGACTTCTGATCTGCGGCGGCTGGTTTCCCGCGGGAAATTCTATGCGGTAAATGGTTTCAATAAGCTGGCCGTAGCATTCCTTCAGTACCGCATCACGCTGAATATCAAGCGTCGAAAACAAAAACGTCTCGACCGACTTATCAAATGCCTGACCCGACTCCGACCGTTTATTGGCCTTCAGGGCAGTCATGCCGTCTTTGAATGATCTGCCGGAATCGTCCAGGACCTTTCTGATCGAATCGCGAACCTGCTGAACCTCCGGCGTAACGTTAACACCAGCACTCTGTCCAAAAACAGCCGAACCCAAAGAAAGTAACAATATTGCGTATACGGGTACGGTCTTGTAAATAAATTTCGTCATTAAATTTCGTCTATAATCCTGTAATCACGGCTAACATAAGAGTTAGGCGAATAATACCTGTGCCCGATGCGGTTATATTTCTAACGCTCTAGGCGGATAAAAGTTCCCTGCTTGCAATAAATAGGCGAGAAGTTCGAGCGAACACCAACCCTAACCTAACACACTAACCGGTGAGGGTCAATGTTTATAAGGGTTTCCGGACTTTAGATCTTATCGCCTGGCCGATTTAACGGCCGGTTTTGCTTCGAGCAACGCGGTCGCAAAAACCTGACTGACATGCTCCACGAATACAAAGTTCAAATCGTCCCGAACTTCCTGCGGCAAATCTTCCAGATCTTTCTCGTTCGGAGCCGGTAATATGACCGTTTTGATCTTGGCCCGCCGGGCCGCAAGCAACTTTTCTTTGACTCCGCCTATCGGGAGCACGTTGCCCCTTAAAGTGATCTCGCCGGTCATCGCAACGTCCTTCCGCACCGGACGCTGGGCCAAAACGGAAACAAGCGCCGTCGCCATCGTTATGCCCGCGCTTGGACCGTCTTTCGGGATCGCCCCTTCCGGTAAGTGTATGTGAATATCGAAGTTATCGATCACCTCGTCCGGAATTCCGAGATCGGCCGAGCGAGCTTTTGCGTAAGAGAATGCCGCCTGGGCCGATTCCTGCATGATGTCACCGAGTTGGCCCGTCAGCATCAACTTGCCCTTGCCCTTAGTTTTCAAGGCTTCGATAAACAGGATGTCGCCGCCGACCGCCGTCCACGCAAGGCCTGTCACAGTTCCGATCTGGTCCTTTTTCAGGGCTCCTTCCTGGAAAATCTTTGGGCTTCGAAGGTAGTCTTTGACGTTATCGGCAGCGATCTTCATCGGCCTGAAAGCTCCTTCGAGCTCGGCCTTTTTGCGTGCGACTTTTCGGGCTACTTTGCCGATCTCACGTTCGAGGTGACGTAAACCAGCCTCTTGCGTATACTCGCTGATGATTTTGATAATCGCCTTGCGGTCGAACTTAACGTCGTCTTTCTCAAGCCCGTTTTCTTCGACCTGTTTTGGGATCAAATGACGCCTCGCGATTTCGTACTTCTCTTCTTCGGTATAGCCCGACAGTGAAATGATCTCCATGCGATCACGCAACGCGGGCTGGATAGTGTCGAGCACGTTCGCCGTCGTCATGAACATCACGTTCGAAAGATCGAACGTGACGCCGAGATAATTGTCGCGGAATGTTGAATTTTGCTCCGGGTCTAGCACTTCGAGCAAAGCCGAGCTCGGGTCGCCGCGAAAATCAGCCCCTACCTTGTCGATCTCATCCAGCATTATCAGCGGATTATTCGTTTCGGCCTGTTGAATCGCCTGGATTATACGACCGGGCATCGCACCGACGTAGGTGCGACGATGGCCGCGTATCTCAGCTTCGTCGTGAAGGCCGCCAAGACTAAGCCGCATGAACTTGCGGTTCAACGCCCGGGCAACCGAGCGTCCTAGCGATGTCTTGCCCACGCCCGGAGGGCCGACGAGGCACAGGATCGATCCCTTCGGCTTTGCGATCAGCTTTCTTACCGCCAAAGCTTCAACTATCCTCTCCTTCACTCGTTCAAGGCCGTAATGGTCCTCATCAAGAATGCGCTCGGCTTTTTTAAGGTTAAGATTGTCTTTCGACGCCTTAGACCACGGAAGCTCGGTCATGATGTCGAGCCAGTTGCGTAAGGTAGCGGTCTCCGCCGTGTCCGGGTGCATTCGCTCGAGTTTCTTTAGCTGTCGAAGCGATTCGTTTTCGGCGGCTTCCGGCATTTTTGCATCGAGGATCTTCTTTCGATAGTTCTCGATCTCTTCGTAAAGCTCATTGCTTTCGCCAAGCTCACCCTGTATCGCCTTCATCTGCTGGCGAAGAAAATATTCGCGCTGAGAGCGGTCGATGTCGGCACGTGCCTGCGAATTGATCTCCTGTTGAACTGTAAGAACATCTATTTCTTTACTTAACAGCTCATTCACTCGGCGAAGACGTTCGACCGGCTCCGAGATGTTCAATACCGTCTGAGCATCTTCAACCTTCAATTCAAGGTTCGAGGCCGAAAGATCGGCCAGCCTTCCTGCGTCGTCCAGGTTAGCTATGATTGCCAGAACTTCAGGCGAGATGTTTTTTCCAAGACTGGCAGCCCGTTCCATCGAACCGCGTACATTGCGAACAAGTGCTTCTACTTCCAGCGAACCTTCAGGTGCAAGCGGCTCAGAGATAGGAGTTATGCCGACACGTACATGGTCACCCGACGAGTTGACCGAATCTACAATCGCCCTCGACAATCCCTGGATAAGAATACGGATACGGCCGTCCGGCAGCTTCAGCATTCGCATTATGATGGCCACTGTGCCAACGGTGTAAAGATCGTTCTGCGCGGGATCTTCCATGTTAACGTCTTTCTGGGACACCAACACGATCATCCGATTGTCTTTCAGAGCTTCTTCGACCGCTTTGATCGACTTGTCCCGCGAAACAAACAGGGGGACGATCATGAACGGATAAATTACGATGTCGCGCAACGGAAGCGCCGGCAGCTCCGACGGGATCTGCATCATCGGTTCGACGAGTTCATTATCGGCGACGCCAATAGGAAAGTCTTCTATCTCGACCATAAACTAGTAGTTTAAGCCTCGGATGAACTAACGGCAAATAGGCAGGACTGGAGACAAAACCGTAGAGCGTGAGCCGAGGAACGTACCTAACAGAGAAAGGCAGTGCACAACCGACATCGTGCCCTGCCTTTCAATTTTTTTACCGAGGTTAAAAAGGAAATCGGTTCTACTGAACTTCGACCCAGTCACCTGTGTGAATTTCCTGAGCCGTTTTCGTTATGACGGCTGTCGCTGTCTTTTCCTTTACGTTTAGAATAATCAATTCTCCTACGATCTTTCTCAAAGCCGGACGGTCTTCTTTTGCCTTTTCGGTTGTTACCACGCGGCCCTGAGCACGATCGCCGGATTTCCGGGCCGCCTGGTTGGAAAATTTACCGCCGCGATATTCGTTGCTCTGAAAGCCCTCGTCTCGGGCACTAAGTGACTCGTCCTCATCGGAAACGAACAGATTGCCTTTGCCCAGCGGTCTGTAAACCGTCAGGTAATCGCCAACCTTAACATTGTCTTCCGCACCAAGATCCACATAAACGATCTGATCACGCGTCAGGTTTTCCTGATTGTCGCGGGCCATGAATAATCGGCCGGTTGACTTGCCAGACGGCTCGGCAAACATATCGAGCTGTCCGCGAGTTTGATGCACCGGACTGGTCCGCTCCGGAACCGGCTGTACTAAATCGCCAAGAAGGAATACATCGCACGACACCTTTACACGGGCCACGGATACTTCGCTCTTGACGCGAACTACCTCGACCATTCCGACTTCCTGAACCAGAAAGCCAAGATCGTCTTTGCGGGTCCAGCGGGTTTCAACCTGTCCGCGCGGCCTTACCACCGACATCATGTCGCCGACCTGTACGCCCTTGCTTGAACCCATGTTGAGGTAGACGAAGTCTCCCTCGGCATAGTTAAACTGTTCTTGCTCTTCCAAGCCGCCAACAAGCCGGTTGGATGTTTCGATTGGCGAAGACTGTACATAGCCCGCGCAGTAAAGATTGTTGCGAGCAGCAACCGCCATTGTCCTGGTCGGCCCTGCGACGACCTGTCGATTTTGGGCTTCGGATACCGAGGCCATGACCGTAAATCCGCAAAAAGCGGCAGTAAAAGAACGCTTGAAGAGTTGTTTGAGGTTCACGTGATTCTCCTTTAGAAACTTGTTTCCGGGATTTCGAGGATTGCTTTCGAGGATTGTTATGCGGAAACGGAATTTGGACAGACGCGTCCAACTTGACACATAAATTGTATAAGCAGACGGGGCTTTTGGTCAACAAGTTTTTTTGAAGTTTAACAATCAGGCCGACGGTCGAGGTTAATATCGCCCTAAAAGCCCTCAGTCAAAATCCGATCTCCGCTTCCGGAGTCTTGCCCCCGCAAACCGTGGACGGAAACAAAAAGGTCATACTTAAGCCACCCTCCTACTTGCATCCGATTTGACCCATTTGCTAGTATCCTCGATTGCGGTCGCATCACACCAGACCCAAATCGCCGGTGTAGCTCAGTTGGTAGAGCAGTTGATTTGTAATCATCAGGTCGTAGGTTCAAGTCCTATCACCGGCTCCAATGTTTTCAATAACTTACGCAAACTCGAAAGGCGAGATTTTCGATATCCCACCTGATTTCCCACCCAAAACTGTGAAAAGTTAGCTCTATTTGCAAAGAAAATCCGGACAAACCAAAAAACGAAATCAATTATGAAAATCCTCCTAATGATCCTTGTCCTGGCCGCGTCCGCCGTGGCCCAATCAGTTACCGATGGAAAGGCCGTGATCTACGTCTATTCCTTATCCGCCGCCACAACTTTCGGAACGGTTAAGAAGCCGGTCTTTCTCGACGGAAAAGAGCTTGCCGATATTCGGCCGGAGCGGTACTTTATCGTGCTGGTCGAGCCGGGTAAACACTCGCTCCATCTGAAAAACAAAAAGCTCGGCGGAATCGAAAAGGATTTTGCCGCTGGCGAGACATACTACATGAAGGTTGAATGGAGATCCGGGGCCGTGGTTTCTCCGAGTGGGTTTGTGAACGTGGCAAAAGATAATGCGGCCTTCGACCTTAAGCAACTGAAGCCTGTCGATAAGAAAAACGACAAGGAT
>CADEEU010000167.1 GCA_902826385.1 uncultured Acidobacteriota bacterium
AAACCGCCTGGAATGGTGATATTGTTTCCACCCCTTCGGGACGTCTCGTATTCCTTTCGCCTGTAATTCAGGAGCGTTATGACTGGATGCTGCAGCACGCGTCTCGCGGCGATTATGTTTACGAGACTTACAATGCTCACGTAAATTTTCCGCTGGATCTGCGCAATCCGAGCAAGATGTCGATCCTATTGAATTCGGGGTACACAATCGAAGCTCAGGTTGTTCAGGCAATCGAAGATTTGAAAAGGAAGAACACGAAATATATCATTTGGGATGGTACATGGACCCGAGAGATAGAGACCAGATCCGGGAATAATAAGCTTGAACCGTTCTACCAATACATGAAATCGAACTACCGTCTGGTTCAAAGCTTTACTCCTTATGACGACCGGGACCGGCAAGTTTGGGAAAAGCTAACTGTTCCCGATAATTGAAGACCGACTAAAAAATGGCGACTGTTTTTCAGAACCAACAGAGAAGTACGGCCGAGCGTTCGTTAGGTCCGGGCGTGGTGTTGATGGTCGCCGCCGTTTTAATTTCACTTCTTGGAATATTGCTCAACAGCGATTTAACGGCCAGTTTTCCGCATCTTTACCTGTTGCCGTGGTTGATCTCGCTTGCCGTGGTTCTTGCTATTCCTAACCTGTACCTTTATTACAAAGGCAGATGGCATCTTTATGATCCGTTGGTGTTCGCCACTTGTTCATACTTTTTTCCGGCTTTCGTTATTGGCGGCTTTATGCTTACCGCAGGGTGGGCCCGTCCTTCGTATCTAAGTTTCATTCAGGATGCCGAGTACAATTTTCCTTACACGATCGTCCTGATCGGTCTTGGATTCATCGGACTGGCCGTTGGCTATTTTTTGCCGGTCGGAGCTGCAATCGGCTCGAAAATCGGCCAACGTCTGCCGAATAAAGATTACGATCCGACGCACCTTATAATTCCTGGCTTGTCTCTTCTCACTCTGGGCATTTTTAACTCGATAATAGGTTTTGTCGTAGGTGTCGTTGGGTATCAGAAGTCACGAGAAATAGAGTCGTACGAGGGCGTCGTTTTTCTAACCACCTGGTTTTGGCTTCAGGGAGCCTTTTTGCTTTGGTTCGTAGTCTTCAAACGAGACAGGTTTGACTTTAAATCGGCTGCCATTACGATTCTTCTTATCTCTACGTCTGTAATAAAAGCACTGTTTTCTGGTAATCGCGGAGGACTTCTTCAGGCTTTCACGATAGTTATAATGGCGTTCCTTTTATCCGGCCGCATTCTCAGTATCAGGAAAACGATTCTAGCAACTGCTATTCTCACCATTTGTCTTATGGCGGGAATGATCTACGGGACAACTTTTAGAAACCTGAAGGGCAGCGAATCTACTACCTCATTCGATCAGTACACCGACAACATTTTCGATACCTTCGATCACGTTGGAAGGTTCGACTTTAACAACGGCCTCGAACTGGCTCTAATGGGCCTCGCTGAGCGATTCGATACTTTGAGCTCGGTTGCGGTCGTGGTCTCAACCTATGAACAGTTGGAACCGTATGAAGAAAGTTACGGGTTGGATAACAATATTTTAAAGGATATCTCAACATTTTTCGTTCCGCGCATTATATGGAACGACAAGCCGGTTGCCTCTGAGCCCAGAAAGTACAGTGACCTCTATTTTAACTACGGTGAAACCTCGTTCGCCATCACCCCGATGGGCGATCTGCTCAGGAATTTTGGGCCGATCGGGGTTCCCCTAGGCATGCTCTTTCTTGGAATAATAATAAGATTCATCTACCGGTCGCTGATTGAGAATCAGCCAAGGCTGGCGTGGAAATGCGCTCTCTATTTGATGCTTCTTTTGACGATTTCTTACGAAGGCTTTTACGGCGTCTTGATTCCGATTTTGTTCAAGGTTGGTGTCACCGCCATCGTGGGGCTTTTGATAGTCGAACTAATTGCACGTGCGCTTGGGCATCGTCCGACCGTTAGAAACTCTTAGTTTTTTGTGTTTTATGATCGTTTTCACCAACGGCTGTTTTGATGTACTGCATCGCGGCCACATCGATCTGCTCGACCGGGCAAGGGCGATGGGCACAAGGCTGATTGTCGGGTTGAACAGCGACGAATCCGTAAAACGAATTAAGGGAAACGGCCGGCCGTATCAAACCGCCGAGGATCGGAGAGCAATTCTGCTTGGTCTTCGTTCGGTGGACGAGGTTTTAATTTTCGATGAGCTGACGCCGGAGAATCTTATTCACCAAGTCAAGCCTGATGTGCTGGTAAAAGGCGGCGACTGGACCGTTGATCAGATAGTCGGTGCGGATTTCGTTCTCAAAAACGGCGGACAGGTCTATTCGCTTCCTTTGGTAAACGGCTACTCTTCATCATCGATAATCGACAAAATAGTACCTGCCGAGACTGATGCTGAGGAAGGGGATAACCTCGTTACTTTCTCACTGAATCAACATAGACGAGTTTTCGACGAAGTTGTCGGATCAATGATCGAGTCAATCACCGAATGCGGCGAGCTGATCCTTGAAACGGTTCGAAACGGCAAGAAAATTCTTGTCTGCGGCAACGGCGGGAGCGCGGCGGACGCTCAGCATATCGCAGCCGAGTTCGTGGGCAGGTACGAAACTGAACGCCGGGCGCTTCCGGCGGTCGCTCTGACAACCGACACTTCGGCACTAACCGCTTTGGCCAACGATTACAACTTCGATCGAGTATTCGCTCGGCAGGTCGAGGCCCTTGCGAACGACGGCGACCTGCTTATCGGGATAAGCACGAGCGGGAATTCGCCAAACATTATTGCGGCGGTAATGGAGGCCAGAAATCGCGGCTGTAGAATCCTGGGAATGACCGGTGCCAAAGGGAAAAAGCTTGCCTCGCTTTCGGACGCCAGCCTGATGGTTCCGTCCGAACGAACAGCGAGAATTCAAGAAGTACACATAACCGTCGCGCATATCTGGTGCGAGATGGTCGACCGGCTGATAGCTGAAGAAAATTAGTTTCACTTTATGCACGGCAAATAAATCGGCACGAAGTGTAAGAATTAGAGATCCCAATCAGATAATCTTCAATGCGAGTACTCGTCTTTGGGGCCGGTGGAATGCTCGGTCACAAGCTCATACAAATCCTGCAAAAAGATCTCGATGTTTGGGGTACTGTTCGCGGCGATTTCGATCAAATCGAACTTTTTGGCTTCCTCCACAAGTCGAAGTGCCTTACTGGTTTAGATGTTTCTGACGAAGAGATAGTAAAAAATGCAGTTCGTGCCGCAAAACCTGATGTTGTTATAAACGCTGTCGGTATCATCAAACAGCTACAGACATCGAAAGATGTCATTAAAACGCTTACGATCAACTCGATCTTTCCGCACTGTCTCGCTGCTCTGTCCGAAGAATTCGGCTTTCGTCTGATTTCCATAAGCACCGACTGCGTGTTCGACGGTGCGAAAGGGAATTATTACGAGGACGACATTTCCAATGCGACCGATCTCTACGGAAAAAGCAAAAGTTTGGGAGAGGTCGTGTCAGAAAGAGCGTTGACGCTGCGCACTTCAATCATCGGCCGAGAGCTTGCGACCGAACACAGTCTCGTTGAATGGTTCCTCTCAAACCGCAGCCGGACTGTAAAAGGTTATGGCAACGCAATTTACTCCGGCTTTCCAACCATTGTACTTGCCGATATAATCAGAGGCTTGATCGTGGATTTTCCGGATTTGAACGGCTTGTATCACGTTTCGAGCGAACCGATAAATAAATACGACCTATTAAAGATCATCAACCGACAGTACGACACCAGGATTGAGATCGAGCGTTTTGAGGACTTTTATATCGACAGAAGTTTGGATTCGCGGAAGTTTCGAAACGCGACCGGATTTCAACCCGATTCGTGGGAAACGATGATCGAGAAAATGGCCTCCGACCCGACGCCTTACGAAAAATGGAGAAGACTGAAGACTTAAAAGGAATGCGAATTCTCGTAACCGGCGGGACCGGTTCGCTCGGGAAAACTCTTGTTAAAAGATTGTTGTCGGGCTCCGCAGGATTGCCCGAGAGAATAACCGTTTTCTCCCGCGACGAAGCTAAGCAGCATTTCATGCGGCTTGAGTTCTTGAATAAATCCGTCGCAACCGATGACGTTATTTATCACAAGGCCGAAGACATTTTGGATTTTCGCATCGGCGACGTTCGCGATTACGGAGCTGTGACTGCGGCGTTGCGCGACGTAGATGTTGTGTTCCACGCGGCTGCCCTGAAACAAGTCCCATCGTGCGAATATTTTCCGTACGAAGCGGTCCTGACCAACATCGGCGGAGCTCAAAACGTGGTCAGGTCGATTAAAGAAAATCGTTTTCGAGTTAGCAAAGTCGTGGGCATTTCAACTGACAAAGCATGCAAACCGATCAACGTAATGGGCATGACGAAGGCCTTGCAGGAGCGCGTTTTTGTCGAGGCAAACCGTGAATATCCGGAGACTACGTTTACGTGCGTCCGATATGGCAACGTCATTGCGTCGCGAGGTTCGATCGTTCCATTGTTCGCCGAACAGGTCCGCAACAAGAAGCCGTTGACAATCACGTTGCCCGAAATGACGCGGTTTCTGCTGAGTCTTGAAAGGGCCGTCGATACCGTTTTGGCGGTCTTGAAGGACGGCCGTGCCGGCGAAACGTTTGTACCTAAAGTCCCGTCGGCAAAGATAATCGATGTCGCCAAAGCAATGATGACCGACGGTGAGCTGCCGATCGTTTTTACCGGCATCAGGCCCGGCGAAAAGATCCACGAGATAATGGTTTCGGAGGAAGAATGCTTTAGGACGCGTCAAGCGGGCGATTATTACGCGATCCAGCCCATGCTTCCCGAGCTTCGCCATTCGGGAGAAACAGAAGCCGTTCTGGAATCGGAATACTCTTCGCGCGACGACAATCTTTCAGTCGATCAGCTAAGGGAACTGCTTGCATCGTCCGTGGGTGAAATCAACAGGTTCGCGGCCGGCTAGCCGAAAAACTTTATGAAAGTAATGACCATCTTCGGCACCCGCCCGGAGATAATCAGATTGTCGGTTGTGATGAAAGTGCTCGATCAGCACTGCGACCATGTCACCGTGCACACCGGACAAAATTATGTTGAAAGCCTAAGCGATATTTTTTTCCGCGATCTTGACGTGCGGCCGCCAAACGTTCACTTTGGCATTCGTTCTTCCAGCTTTGGCGATCAGGCCGGCCAGATCATCTCGATGATCGATGGGGTTTTGAAGACCGAAAAACCCGACCGTGTACTGATCCTTGGTGATACAAACAGCGCACTTTCCGCAATACCCGCCGCACGCCGAGGCATTCCCATTTTTCATATGGAAGCCGGGAATCGCTGTTTCGACGACCGCGTCCCAGAAGAGATCAACCGCAGAATCGTCGATCATTCAAGCACTATCCTGATGCCGTACACCGAACGCAGTCGGGCCAACCTGCTTGCAGAGGGCATCGAAAAAGGAAGGATCTACGTGACAGGAAACCCGATAAAGGAAGTGCTGTCGTTGTTTGATGACCGGATAGAATCGAGCAACGCGTTAGAGAAATTCTCGGTCACTCCGTTCGAGTACTTTTTGGTCACATTGCATCGTGCGGAGAACACCGGAAATGGCCAACGTCTGGCTGAAATTTTCGAAGGCATTTCGCAGAATTCGTCAAAGTTTAACAAACCGGTACTGGTCAGCGTTCATCCGCGGACGGCGGAAAAGCTTAGAGAGTTTGGCGTCAAAGTAGACGAAGAGACTATAAAGCTCCTTGAGCCGCTTGGGTTTTTCGACTTTGTGAAGCTCGAAAAAAATGCGCTTGCCGTTCTTACCGACAGCGGTACTGTCCAGGAAGAATGTTGCATTTTCAAGGTGCCTAACATTACGCTTAGAGACGTTACCGAACGCCCGGAAACGATAGAGTGCGGAAGCAATATCTTAAGCGGGGCCGACCCTGAGTCCATAGTCAACGCAACATCGCTTGCTCTTTCACACCCGGCAAACTGGTCGCCTCCGCCGGAATATTTAGCCGAAAACGTGTCGCAAACCGTCAGCAAAATTGTGCTTGGCTATCACAGTGTCCGTCGTCACGCGTCTTAGGATTTCAAAGCCTGGTATAACGCCAACCATTCGTCGATGTGGTTACGAATGTCGAACTCGCGCAATACGTACGGACGACTTCGCTCGCGATAACCGGCGTAGTCCGTTGGGTCCATACCGATAATTTTGTCGATCGTCCCGGCGAGAACCTCAGGCGAATTATCCGTCCAAAAACCGATTTTTTCGTCTTCAAGAGATTGCCACGGAGTGTGAATCGAAGCAACGACCGGTGTGCCCTGGGCTAAAGATTCCAACACCACGATCCCAAAATTCTCAGTGTGCGAAGGCATAAAAGAAAAGTGAGCGCCGGCCAATAGCTCAGACTTTTCGACACCCTCGACCTGACCGACAAATTCAACTTTTCCTGAAAGTCCGAGCTCATTCACCAATTGTCGAAGCCACCCTTCGTAATCGCCCTTTCCTTTTCCCGCGACCTTCAGCACAAGGCCCGAATCGGCGAACTTCGCGGACAACTTTAAGGCCCGGATCAGGTTTTCTATTCCTTTTTTCGGGTGAAATCTGCCGATGTACAAAAAATAACGTCCGGCTTCTGTCCGGACTTCGGGTTCAACCTCGATGTAGTTGGGTATCTGAAAAATACGTGCCTTTGGTCCGAAAGTGTTTTTTATCTGGGCCGTTTCCTCGTCGGATGTTGAATGAAATACCGGGCGGTCGCCGATCAGCTTTTTGATCAGCCATAGAATCGGACGCTTTCGTCCGCCGGAATAGTTCAATGAATACTCAGACAATTCGCCCCTGGGCGACCAGGCGATCTTTTTGCCGAGCAATCGCGCGGCAAGAGCAGTCAGAAAGGCGGTCGGGTAAAAAACCGACGAAAGGTGTACGACGTCCGCTTTCGAAAGGTTGAGAATAGATGTCAGGGTTTGCTTTAAAGGAACGTGCAGGTAGAAAGTTTTGATGTAGATAAGACGACCGGCGTCGCTCTCCGTCCACTTGTTCAGTACAACGCTGTCCGAAATGCCTTTATCCGACGCAACGATCACCGGCTCGAAACCTTTTTCTTTCAGGCCTTTGGCCAGCCAGTAGACTGTGTTTGCCGGACCGCCGGCCTGCGAAGGGTAGAAGACCTCCACCGGAAAAAGTATCTTCATTTTCGGATTCAAAACTTGTTTGTTTCAAGCCAGTCGGCCAGGACGACAATATGCCAGAGCTGCGACCACGTGACGCCTTTGCTTCCACGCACAAAATCGGCCCATTGCGATCTGATACGCTCCGGTGACACGATCTCACGCTCGGCCAGCGATGTTAAGCGAGTTTCGCAAAAGCCCTTTAACTCCGTCCGCATCCATCTTTCCCAAGGCAGAACAAAGCCCATCTTACGCCGGTGGACGATCTCGTCAGGAAGCAGTGGAGTGACCGATTCAACCAGTAGACTTTTCGGGAATTTAGGATACTTGATCCTGTCCGGTATACGCAGAACGTATTCAACGAGTTTGTAGTCAAAGAACGGCTCGCGGACCTCTAACGCCGACGCCATGCTGAACTGGTCCGTATCCTTCAATAAGACGCTCTGTGTATAACCGAGCATCTCTGCAATTGAAAACTGGCTTAATAGAGGGAATTTACTGATGCTCGACGCCCGGTCTTCAAGTGTTTCCTGAATGCCTGTTGCTTGTGTTCCGTTTCTACAATACTCGTTCACCGACTGCTTAGAAAGCACTTGACGAAACAGCGGATAAACACCTGTCAAATCAAGGTTTGTGCTGCCGACAAACTCCGCCATC
>CADEEU010000168.1 GCA_902826385.1 uncultured Acidobacteriota bacterium
TCTCGTTGACGGTCTTCTGTACGTCTTCGCGTTTCTTTCCCTGCTGGACCTCGGAATCGACGATCGACTTCATCTCTCGTTTTACGCGCGATAACGTGATGACGCCCTCGTTTACCTGAGCGACGACCTCGTCAATAACGCGCTCTTCCGATTCCTGGGCCGAAGCCCCCGGAATCGCCAGCACGAAAGCAAAAACAAAAACGGACAAAATTGCGAAATTTTTCATGAAAAAAGCTCCACGAGTTAGGTTGTGAATCGAGGTTTTGATGCTCAACGCGAACGGATAGTTCGTTCGACATTCACGGAAAAATCAGTGTTACGAAATCAAAACCGGATAATAACAGCTTTTTGACAAAGAATCCCGTCACAAAAGCTGCTTGCCGATGGCCAAAATCACGTCGATCGCGGTTTTAATCGGCTCCCTTTCGATGCCGACGCGAAGTATGCCGCTCGGCGAGAACGACCGGTCGTCGCTTTCGGCTACAAATTCAAGAAGCTTTTCGGGATCGACTCTCGCATTCTCGCTCAACTTTATTGCCAAGGAAGAACCGGCCCGATCGACCGAAACGATGCCCATTCTCTCCGCGATCTTCCGTAGCCGGCCGTATTCGAACAGCGAGTTAACCGATTCCGGTACACGGCCGTAACGATCCTCAATCTCGGCGTGGATCTGCGATAAGGATTCGTCAGACTCTGCCGATGAGATGCGTTTGTAAGTTCGCAGCCGCTGGCTTGCCTCGACGATGTAATCCTTCGGTATCGAGACATCCACACCGAGATTGATCGAGACGCTGGTCTCATCGGCGATCTCCTCGCCGCGAAGCTCGGCGATCGTGCGTTCGAGCATTTTCGTGTAAAGGTCGAAACCGAGTGCGTCGAGATGGCCGGATTGCTGGCCGCCGAGGATGTTGCCGGCTCCGCGCAGTTCAAGGTCGAGAGCAGCGATGCGGAAGCCCGCTCCTAGATCGGAAAACTCGCGGATGGCTGATAATCGGCGACGAGCGATCGGCGTCAGTTCGATCTCGCTAGGTATCAGCAGATATGCGTAAGCGCGGCGGTTCGATCGTCCGACTCGGCCGCGAAGCTGATAAAGCTGTGAGAGGCCGTAATTGTCCGCTCGATTGATGATGATCGTGTTCGCACGCGGGATGTCGATGCCGTTCTCGATGATCGTGGTCGCGACGAGAACGTCGTATTTGTAGTCGATGAAATCGAGCATCACCTGCTCCATTTCCTTTTCGTTCATCTGCCCGTGCCCGATGGCGACGCGTGCGTTTGGAACGATTTTCTGAATCAACGCCGCAATGGCCTCTATGGATTCGACCCGGTTGTGAATAAAAAAAATCTGGCCGCTGCGCGACAATTCCAGTTCAATTGCAGAGCGGATTACTCCTTCCGAAAATTGCACGACCTACGCTTTGATGGGCAGGCGATCCGGCCGCGGGTGTTCATGCCGAGCAGCGACATGTTCAGCGTCCGCGGGATCGGCGTGGCAGAGAGCGTCAACACGTCCACTTTCTTCTTTAGCTGCTTTAGCTTTTCCTTGTGCCCAACGCCAAATCGCTGTTCTTCATCGACAACAACAAGCCCGAGTTTCGGCAGTTTTACGTCATTGGACAGCAAACGGTGCGTGCCGATAAGCACATCGACCTCGCCTTTACCGGCGGCTTCGGCGACGGTCTTTTGCTCTTTCGTGCTGCGAAACCGCGACAACAGATCGACCTTTACGGGAAAAGCCGAAAAGCGTTTTTTGAAAGTTTCGTAATGTTGATAGGCAAGCACCGTGGTCGGCGTTAAAATGGCGGCTTGCTTGCCGTCCATCACCGCCTTGAACGCCGCGCGCATGGCGACCTCGGTTTTGCCGTAACCGACATCGCCTATGATCAAACGGTCCATCGGCACAGGCGTTTCCATGTCCTCTTTCACCTCTTCGATCGCGGTTGCCTGGTCGGTTGTAAGATCGTAAGGAAACGCATCCTCGAATTCATGCTGCCACGGCGCGTCCGGCGGAAATGCGTGGCCGCGAACAAGCTTGCGTTCGGCGTAAAGCTTTAAAAGCTCATCGGCCATATCGCGCATCGCACGTTTTGCTTTTGCTTTGGTTTTCTGCCAGCCGATGCCGCCGAGACGATCGAGCGTCGGCGATGTCGCCTCTCCGGAAGAGTATCGCGAGACAAGGTCCATCCGCTCGACCGGCACAAAGAGCTTGGCGTCATCGGCATAGATCAGCAGCATGAACTCCCGTTCCATGCCCTGCGACGAGATAGTTTGCAGGCCGTCGAACCGGCTTATGCCGTGATCTACGTGAACGACAAAGTCTCCCGCCTTAAGATCGCGAAAGTCGGATATGAACGCGCCGAGTTTCGATTTACGGCTTTTTGCCGACGCAGGTTTGCGGGTGGTTTCACCTGAAGCAGAGATCGCTTCGCCGAATATGTCGCGTTCCGAAAAAACGGTCAGTTTTTCCGAAGGTATTTCAAACCCGCCCGAAAGAGACCCTATCTTTAGCGATTCGAGCGGCAGGAAAACATCGTAATCGCGCAGCATTTCCGCAAGCCGTTCGGCCATTCCCGGCGTCTGCATCACGATTATCGCGTTCGGGTCGAACTCGCGCGTGAAAGCCTGAATGTCACCATGAAAATTGCGGGTCGAGCGGGTCAGCAGTTCAACCTCGCTTGATTTAGCAGCGGTCGGGAAGAGAAAAAGCGGCGAGGCAGAAACGCGACCCGTAGGGAGCGTGCCCAACGGTTCTTCGTCCTGAGACGCGCCTTCTGTTAGCTGAAACTCTTCATCCGTCGCCGCCGCCGGCCGGCCGAGCGACCTGATCTCGATCATCGAAGATTTTTCCAGCAAACCGCGCAGGTCATCCGGCTTTAGAAACAGGGCGTCGGGACTTAAACCTATATCGCCCGCCTCGGTAACGGCGCTGTAATTTCGCTGGAGGCTTTCGTACAAACTGGTAAGCGTTTGCTCGACCGTTACGGGTTCGTCGATGACGAAGATATGGCCATCAAGATAGTTGAAAACGTTTCCCGCAAGCGGTTTTGATAACGGCAGATGAAACTCCCATCCGGAGAATGTTTCGCCCGCGGCGGCAAAATCGGAGCGGTCCTTTAGGTTGCGTCGAAACCTGTCGTCGCCGAATCGCTCCGCGGCAAAGAACGCCCAGTCCTTAAAGTCCTGTTCGGCGGCGGCAAACTCGCGCATCGGGGCGACAGAAATTCGTTTTAATTGCTCGACCGAAAGCTGGGTTTCAGGATCGAAAACGCGGATTGAATCGACGGTGTCGCCAAAGAACTCTATCCGAACGGGCCCTTCCGCATCCGGCGACCATACATCCACAATGCCGCCGCGAAGCGAAAACTGGCCCGGCCCGAATATTGGATCTTCGCGAACGTATCCGCCGGCGATCAGACGTTCGACAAGCTGTTCGGGCGCGAAATCCTCATCGCGAACCAGTTCGCATCCGAGGGCGGCTACTTCCGAAGGCAGCGGCGTTCGCTGAACCAGCGAACGCGCTGAAATAAGCGCGATGTCGGCTCCGTCTCGCACCATCTCCCACAGCGACAGCGCTCGGCGTTCCTGCGTTTCAGCGTGCGGCGACACTCCCGAATAGGGATCGGTTTCAAACGACGGAATACTCGCCACCGACGACGCATCCGCTCCAAATTCTTTCGACCAAAAATCCAGGTCGGCCGCCCAGGTTTCAAGTTCGCCATTCGATTCGCACACAACCGCAAACCGCTTCCCCGTCTCAGCCCGCAGCCGCGCAAGGACGTAGGCTTTTGCCGACACCGAAGTCGTGCCGCTAAGGGTCACGATGTGTTTGCCATTTTCGACCGCCGATCTAAACTTTTCAAACTCGTTCCGCATAAACACAACTAGCCGTAGAAAACTCGTGCTGGGCAGGTATCTCTCTCACACTCGTTTCCTTACGGTGTCTTCTATTCTGCCACAGTTCCGGGAAGTTTGCTGTGTCGGCTGGCCGTAACTATAATCGAATGCTTGGATTACATCTCTCCGATCTCAGCGTCTGTTTCCGTGTTCTCTGCGTTGAAAAGTTGTTGGCAGTTTTTCAACGCAGAGATCGGAGAGAATACGCGGAGAGCGGAGAGAGGTCGTAAGTGCCTGGACAATGCATGGAATACAACAAGATAACTGACGGAATTATCGGTGCCGCTATTGAAGTTCACAGGACACTCGGTCCGGGGCTGTTGGAGTCGGCATACCAAGAGTGTCTGGCCCGCGAGCTTTTGCTGAGAAGTATCCCATTTGATCGGGAAGTCCCTGTGCCGGTCGTATACAAAGGCGTTCATCTCGAGTGCGGGTACAGGCTTGATTTTCTTGTAGATAAGCGAGTTGTTCTTGAGATCAAAGCCGTAGATATTATTGCACCGGTTCACGAAGCTCAGTTAGTCACTTACCTAAGCCTGGGCGGTTGGCAAGTCGGTCTTTTGATAAATTTTAATGTTTTACTTCTCCGTGATGGGATTCGAAGAAGAGTACTGAACTATAAAGAATAGAACTCCTGACCTCAGCGTCTTTCTCGGCGAACTCCGCGTTGAGCAGTCGTTAAGAATTATTTCAACGCAGAGAACGGAGAGATTTTCGCGGAGAGCGGAGAGCTTCTCTGGATTATCAAGACTCTCTCCGGTCTCCGCGTCTTTCTCGGCGATCTCTGCGTTGAGTAGTTGCTAAGAATTATTTCAACGCCGAGGTCGGAGAGATTTTCGCTGAGGACGGAGAGAAAGTATATGAGCATTCCTACATTTGAAGAGATTATCGAACCGAACGACCAGACTGAGGCCAGGGCGGAGCACTTGAACAAGCTTCGAGAGTTGATCGGCAATGCTTACCCGAACAAGTTTGTCCGGTCGAAATTGACCGGTGCCGATGACACCATCTCCGGCCTGCTTAAACATAGTGCGGTTGCGGAAATCGGGGACGAGATGGCCGAGGTGCGTGCCGGATTAAAGGAAGGCGAGCGCCCGCCGGCGGAGGTGAAGGACGCGATAAACGCTAAGTTGAAGGCCCTCGGCAACGTGCGTATTGCAGGTCGGTTGACGACGCCGCCGCGCGGGAATTTTGTGCACCTGACAGACGGCATTGGCAAGCTGCAGATCTACTGCAAAAAGGGCCAGTTCGCGCTTATAAAGAACGATGGCAAGGACACGCTGGACGAAGGAAACGCCTGGACGGCGTGGCAGATGATCGACCACGGCGATTTCGTCGGCGTGGACGGCTATCTTTTTGTCACCAACACCGGTGAGGTCAGCGTTCATGTCGAAAAGCTGCAATTTCTTGCCAAAGCGATGCTGCCGATGCCCGACAAAATGCACGGCATCGAAGATCCCGAGATAAAACAGCGTCAGCGATACGTTGATCTAATAGGATCGAGCTTACAAGTTAAGGCAGAACCGCCCGCGTTAGCGGGTGGCACGAACGCGGCTGGCAAAGTCTCTGGTGATGACGAGAGCGTTTCGATCTCAACGTCTTTGCCACCTGCTGACGCAGGCGGTTCTGCCCTCACGACCCGCGAGGTCTTCGAACGCCGTGCAAAGATCATCTCGTCCATGCGCCGTTTTCTCGAAGACCACGGCTACGTCGAAGTCGAAACGCCGATGCTCACTCCGAAAGCAACCGGCGCGGCCGCAAAGCCGTTCGAGACGCATCACAATGCTCTCGACATAAAACTCTACGCCCGCATCGCGCCCGAACTTTATCTAAAACGCCTCGTCGTCGGCGGCTTTGAAAAGGTTTACGAGCTAAACCGCAACTTTCGCAACGAGGGAATTTCGTACAAACACAACCCGGAATTCACGATGCTCGAGTTCTATTGTGCGTACATGGACGTGAACGGCATGATGGACTTCTGTGAAGAGTTGCTTCGGCAGAGCGTCGAGAAAGCAACCGGTGGTTCCGTTGTTAACTACGAGCGAAATAAAATTGACTTTGCTCACGTTCGACGATTGTCCATGAAACAGGCTGTTTTCGAAACCCGCTTCACAAGGTACGGTCCTTACGGGGGGCATCTAGAAGGAATTCTCCAAGGTAATAACATAATAAGCTCACAGGACTCCTCATGGATCGAGGATGCTGGTACGGTTGGATCGCTTGTGAAGATGATGGAATGGTGGAAACAAGATGGAGCTCCGTTGTACGTTCGACTAAAAGCTGACCATAACTTTGCGCTTGACTTAGTTACTAGGGATCTGGAAGTTGAAGTCCTTCAGAAATGGGAAGAGTTCGAAGGAGATTCGATTGGTCGGGAGTATGGCTCTGAGATTGCAATGCTATTTGAGGAACTAGTAGAGCACACTATCATGCAACCAACATTCATCATTGACTTTCCAAAAGTTATCTCCCCGCTTTCAAAAGCCTCGCCCGAGAATCCGCAGATCGCCGAGCGGTTCGAGTTGTTTATCAACGGGATGGAAGTTGCAAACGGATTCTCCGAGCTAAACGACCCGAAGGAACAATACGAACGCTTTGTCGATCAGATGTCCGAACGCGAACGCGGCGACGAGGAAGCGATGGTGCTGGACGAAGATTACATCCGTGCCTTGAGCTACGGAATGCCGCCGGCGGCTGGCATCGGCATCGGCATTGACCGTCTGGTGATGTTGCTGACAAACAAACACTCCATACGCGACGTGATTCTGTTCCCGCATATGCGCCCCGAAACGAAGTTGAGCGCGGAAAAAGATTAAATTTGCCGCAGATTAATACAGATAAACGCAGAGCCAGCCTCCTGTCCGATCTGTGTTTATCGGCGTCCATCTGCGGCTAAATCTTCTTATTTCGTCGCTACGTAGTACGTGTTCATAAAATCGTGCTCCAGGTGGTGAACGCCGACATTCTCAAAACCGGCGGCGTGCAGCATCTCGACCGCCTTTTCCTCGCCCCACATCGCGCCCAGGCCTTCGCCTTCGTATGCGAGCGAGACGGTCATGCAGTGGGTCAGCGAGATAGTGTAGAGGAACGGCGACACCGGATGTTCGAGATTTTTTTCCAGGTGGCTTGAACCCGCAATGTCCTGTATCAAATAAACGCCATCCGGACGAAGTGCTTCCGATATGCTTCTGAGCATCGCCGCCGGCCGGGCCTGATCGTGAATGGCATCGAACGATGTGATCAGGTCGTAATCTTCAAGTTCGCCGATGTTGGCCGCGTCACGCACTTCAAATCTTAGATTGGACAGGCCCATTTTCACGGCTTCGGTGTTGGCCCTGGCAATGCCCTCTTCTGAAAAGTCATATCCGGTAAAACGGCTGTTCGGATAAGCCTTTGCAAGCTCGATCATCGCCCGTCCGCTGCCGCAGCCGACGTCCAAAACGTCAATGCCCGACCGTAGTTTCTCTTTTAACCCGGGCACGAGCGGTAAAATGTACGGTTCCAACGCGGCAACAACCGTCTGAGCGCTTTCTTTCGCCATCACTTCGTGAAAACGCGGATACGAAGAATAAGGAACGCCGCCGCCTTTTTCGAAACATCGGACCAGTTTGTCTTCGACATTGCCCATGACGGGTATGAACTGCATCGACGAGGCGAAGTTATATTCGCCTTCGTCGGTTAGAAATGCCGCGTGCTCCGCGGGCAAAAGATACGTCTGCGTTTCAGGAAAATACGTCACCACACGGCCCGTCACCATCGTGCCCAGCCATTCGCGAACGTAGCGTTCGTTCAATCCGGCCGCGTCGGCGATCTGCTTCGACGTAGAAGCCGGCAAACCCGCCATCGTCTTGAACAATCCCACGCGGTCGCCGATGCTCAACGCAAGCGCGATCGCGCTTTTGTTCAGTATTTCCACCAGA